>CBDUPM010000199.1:0-5733 GCA_965369105.1 uncultured Bacteroidales bacterium
AGGATATAATTGCCAGGCTAAGAAAAACAGAGACTGCACTGGACATCAACAGCGTCATAATCAGACCTTTTCTGACCCGGTCTTTTTTGCCTGCTCCGATATTTTGACCCACAAAAGCTGCCAGCGCCTGGCTGAAAATCATCGCAGGGGTCATAGCTATGGAATCTATTCTGCCGGCCACGGAATATGCTGCAATCACATCCGTTCCAAAAGTGTTTACGATTTTGATCAAAGCCATCATTCCCAAAGCCACAAATGTTTGCTGAAAACCGGTAGGTAAGCCTATTCTCAGGCATTGTGAAAATATCTTCAGATCAAAACCGAAGTCTCTGAACCGGATTGAAATAAGCTTATGGGTTTTGTTGAGATAAATTACGGCAGTAAGAAATGCTCCTCCCTGGGAAATAATGGTAGCCCATGCGGCCCCTTCAATACCCCAACCAAATTTTATTACAAATAATAAATCAAGGCAGATATTGGTTATGGTAGAAATGATCATAAAAACCATGGGGGTTTTACTATCGCCCAGGCCCCTCAGGATTGCTGATGTACCGTTAAAACCAAAGAATACAATGATTCCTCCTATGATTATTTGAATATAGCTTTTAGCCATGGGATAAACCTCTTCCGGGATATCAACGATGGATAAAATCTGATCGGTAAACACGAGCCCGATAATTGAAAGAATGGCAGCCATGCTAAACATCAAAACATAAAGAGTTCCGATGGTTTTCTTAACCATTTTGTAGTCTTTGGCACCAAAATACTGGGAAATTATAATGGTTCCCCCAAAGGCAATTCCGATAATAAGAGCAATAAGGGTAAACATTATGGGAAATGCATTCCCAATAGCAGCGAGGGCTTGTTTTCCAACAACCCGGCCTACAATAATGCTATCTACAATATTGTACAGCTGTTGAAATACACTACCAATTAACAGGGGGATAGCAAACCTGAAAATATTCTGACCTTCCCGGCCTACCGTTAAATCTCTCATTATTTCACTTTACTGGGTCGCAAATGTCATTAATTTATCTTGCAACTCAAAACAAATAAAGGATATAAAAGATGAAATGTTCGATAGTGTTTAGATTTTCTCCAGTTCAACGGTGAAATGCCTCATAATGGGTGCTTCCCGCAGAATTCGATAACCGGTTTTTATTTTCTTCCTTCTTTTATAAACATTTGCTAGGGCGGCAGCTACGTATTCCATATGGTTATAGGTGTAGACACGCCGTGGAATGGTTAATCTTACCATTTCTATTTTTGGAAAGCGGTTTTCCCTGCTATCCGGATCCCTGTCGGCAAGCAGGGGGCCAATTTCCACTCCCCTGATCCCGGCCTCAAGGTATAATTCAATGGCAAGGGTCTGGGCACGGAATTCTTCAATATTTATATGGTCCATGAATTCAGTAGCATTTACAAAAACGGCATGACCCCCAATGGGTTGCTGTACAGGAATAGCAGCATTTATTAATTTTTCTCCCAGGAATCTTACCTGTCTAATCCTGGATTCTAGATAATCTTCTGCAAGAACTTCCTTCAGACCAATAGCCAGCGCTGCCATATCCCTGCCAGCCATTCCTCCATAGGTCAGAAATCCTTCAAACAAAATATTAAAGGTTGATGCTTCCCGGTAGAGTTCTTCACTCCGTAAAGCAATCAATCCACCTATATTTACTATCCCGTCTTTTTTAGAACTCATCGTCATACCTTCCGAACGCGAGAACATCTCTTTTACGATTTCAGGTATACTATGATTTTTATATTTTTCTTCTCTTTCCTTAATAAACCACGCATTTTCAGCAAACCTTGCAGCATCAATCAGAACCGGAATTCCATAAGCTTCAGCCAGGTCATGAACGGCTGTGATGTTTTCCAGTGAAACAGGTTGTCCGCCGGCAGTATTGCAGGTTGCAGTAATCAGGATAAAAGGGATTTTATCAATCTCATTTTCATCCAATACCTTTTTAAGTTTTCCGAGATCAATATTTCCTTTAAAAGGATGGTAGGAATGGGTGTCATTGGCCTCATCTATAGTGCAGTCAATTGCATGGGCTTTCCGAAATTCAATATGACCTTTGGTGGTATCAAAATGAGAATTTCCGGGAACCAAATCACCTTCTTTCACCATTGCTGAAAAAAGAACATTTTCCGCAGCTCTTCCCTGGTGGGTGGGAAGGAAGAAATCGAATCCGAATACAGATTTGACGGTTTCCTTTAGTTGATAATATGATTTTGAACCCGCGTAACTTTCGTCTCCGTTCATAATTGCGGCCCACTGATTATGGCTCATTGCTCCGGTTCCAGAATCAGTCAGCAGATCGATATAGACCTGATCACTTTTCAGGTTAAAGAGATTGTACTTTGCTTCTTTAATCCATGTAAGTCTTTCTTCCCTTGTACTTTTATGTACAGGTTCAATCATTTTTATTTTATAGGGTTCTGCAAAAGGTAATTCCATTTTTTAGATTCTTATTGTGAATGAATACCGGGATTCCCGGAGGTAATTTAAAACAATCTGTTTGCTGAGGGAATTAGCAATAAGAATCCCTGTTTTTGATATTCCGGATAAGATATTTAAATGGAAAGAAAATGTTATTCATCACTTACAGACTAAATTCATAGTGACAAAATTAAATAATCATTGCTTTTTGACTCCAGATTAAGGACTGTTCCTAAACATCATTCCTTCATTCCGGGCAGCTCGCTGTTTTTAAGCTGTTCAAGATACATCTGATAATATTCCCGGTAGATTTCCTTTTTCATTTCTGCTGCTTTTTCAGATCTTTCCTGGTACAGGGATTTACTTTCACCCTTTTGCCGGGGACGAAATTCCTCCCGCTCTTCCATTTCAGCAATAACCTGGTCGCTGAAATAAAAATCCACGAATATTTCCGGGTTATAATCCCAGATTTTTATGGATTTATCCCGTGAAGCAGTTGCAAAACTTTTTCCGTCAGGAGCGAAAGCAACATCAATTACCTGTGCTTCATGATCGATAAATGAGTATAAATTCTTTCCGGTGGGAATTTCCCAGATTCTTACTTCCGCATCGAATGAGCAGGATACCAGATGCAGATTATCGGGAGCAAACTCAATATCCATCACAAAACCTTTATGACCGGTCAGAATTTTATATAACTCCCCTTTCTCAAGATCGAAAATCCTGATGGTCTTATCTTTAGAGCAGGAGGCCAGGTATTTTCCGTCCGGGCTAAAAGCAACTGAATAGATTTCGTCGGCCTGGGCCTGGAGATTCATTATTTCTTCGTGCGTTTCAGAATCCCATATTTTTACTGTATGATCGCTGGAGCCACTGGCCATTTTTCCTCCATCCGGACTGTAAGTCACAGCCATAGCCATCCCTGTATGTCCGCTGATATCTTCTAAAAATTTACCTTCCAAAACATCCCATTTTTTAAAAGAATTGCTTATGGAACCTGAAATCATAAACCGCCCTTCGGGGTGAATATCTGCAGTGAAAATGGTGGTGGTGTGCTTTCTAAGGGGATAAATTAATTCTCCTTCAGGTGTCCAGACTAATATACGGTTGTCCCCGGCGGTAATAAAATACTTTCCTTTGGGATCATAATCGACTGCCAGAATCCCTTTCCAGTGACCCTCGACCTTAACTTCTGTTTTATTCGATTCCAGGTCAATGATTTTTGCCGAACCATCAATAAAACCGGCCAGGATTTTCTTTCCATCCGGTAAATAACAGATGGCATTTACTTCTTCCGGGGTATTAATATTTTTAATAAGATAGGGATCCTTCTGTGCAAAGATCAAAGAAGATGAAAAAATGAAAAGGCCAATGAAAAATTGTTTCATATTATTAAGGTTTAAGTCCAAAAATAATAAAAAATAATAAGAGGCTTTTTTAAGAAACCAGGATCTCCGTAATATTAAAAACTGCGAACAGGATACTGGCAATTCCATTGGTAGTGGCAAATGCGATGTTTACCCGGCTGATATCATCGGGTTTCACAATCATATGCTGGTATGCGAGTAATCCGGCAAAAATGAATGATCCTGCCCAATACCAGAGTCCGAAGTCTGCTTTAAAACCAATGGCAATAATGACCAAAATGGAAATAATATGAGTAATAACAGAAAGTTTTATGGCTCCTGCCTTTCCAAGATAAACCACAATGGATTTTAAATTCATGGATTTATCAAAATCTTCGTCCTGTAATGCATATAACATATCAAATCCGGAAACCCAGAACATTACCAGGATTCCATAAAAAACCGGGAGAAGATCAAATTCGCCGGTCACCGATAAATAGGCTCCAATGGGGGCAAGAGAAAGTCCGATTCCCAGTATAAAATGACATAAGCTGGTAAACTTTTTCGTAAGGCTGTAGCCCAGGATGATAATTAAAGCAATAGGGGAGAGGAAAAAAGTTAATTCATTGATAAACCAGGTGCAACTAATAAAAAGCAGAGAATTCACTACCACAAAAAACAGAGCAGAACCTGGTCTTACAATTCCTGCCGGAATTTCTCTCATTGCGGTTCTTGGATTCTGCTTATCCAGCTCCCGGTCTGCCCAGCGATTAAAAGCCATGGCTGCATTTCGGGCAAAAATCATACACAAAACCACCAGGAGGAACAGGCTCCAGTGAAAAGCTCCGGCTTTATGACTCAAGCCCAGAACAAAACCGGTAATTGCGAATGGCATTGCAAAAATGGTATGACTGAATTTTACAAGGGAAAAATATTTTGCTACCCTGCTTTTTTCTTCCATCCTGAGATTATTTTGAAAATAAAGACTTTTCAGTTTGTGAAATTATAAAAGATTTCCGGAACTGCAATAAAGATAATGGTCTTTGAGGGAAAGTAAAGCTATGGTAAAGTTCAATGGATTAACCTGAGAATCGTATTGAACGGGGGTTACAGGCTATGGCGGATACCTGGACTTAAGATCTGGTGGTTTTGTGGCCTTAAGGTCAAAAACATCATGAGGATTCTTTCAAAAACTTCTGGTAGATTTCCAGGGCTTCCTTACTAAAACAAGCAAAAATTATTTCGGCCGGGAATTCATGATGATCCAGAAACTTTTTGACAGTATTGAAAGCGATTTCTGAAGCTTCAAAAAGAGGGTAGCCATATACACCGGTGCTGATCCCGGGAAAAGCCAGGCTTTGAAATTTCTTTTGACTGGCAATTTCCAGGGAATTTTGATAACAGGCCTGAAGTAGCCGGGATTCATTATCACTTCCCCCTTTGTAAACGGGTCCGACTGTGTGGATTATATATTTGGATGGTAATTGAAACCCCGGGGTCAGTTTGGCTTCTCCGGTTGGACATCCATCAAGTTTTTTACATGCTTCAAGGAGCCGGGGGCCGGCAGCCCTGTGAATTGCACCATCCACTCCTCCACCTCCCAGCAATGAATTATTAGCAGCATTTACAATTCCGTCAACTTTTAGGGTGGTAATATCAGTAAGTAATGCTTTTATCCTTTGCATCAGGATCTGATTTTGAGATTAAATTCTTTTTCCAGGGTGTTGGAAATAGCGTTCATGACCTTGTCTATTTGCTTATCGGTAAGGGTTTTATGCTCATCCTGCAAGATGAAACTGAGAGCGTAGGATTTTTTGCCTTTTTCAATTTTATCCCCTTCATAAACATCAAAAATATTCACTTCCTTAATTAAGGATTTTTCAGCTTTCAGGGCTGATTTTCTCAGATCTTCAAACTGAATGTCTTGATCCAATACCATTG
>CBDUPM010000200.1:0-5720 GCA_965369105.1 uncultured Bacteroidales bacterium
CAATATACCCTGATTCTGTTTTCCATAATCAGTTTTATCCTGTTCATGATTACTTTTAAAACAACCAAAGAAAGAGTTAAGCCACCAAAGGGACAAAAAGAATCTTTAAGGGAGGACTTTAGAAACCTTTTAAAGAACCGGCCCTGGTTGATTTTATTTTTTGTGGGAATAATTTCATTTATCATGTTTGCCATGCAAAACCTTTCCATCGCCTATTATTTTAAATATTATATTGGGAAGGAAGAGAATGTTCAATTATTCAATGTAATCGGGACGGTTGCTCTTATTGTTGCAATCCCATTTTCAAAACCTCTGGCAAAAAGGTTCGGGAAAAGAAATGTTTTCCTTGCCAGTTCATTGCTGTCAGGTTTTTTCTTTATTCTTTTATATATTCCCGGGATTAAGGATGTAGGCCTGATTTATACCTTTAATATCCTGGCGAAAATGGCTTATGCACCGGCAGTGCCCCTTTTATGGACCATGCTCGCTGATACAGCTGACTATTCTGAATGGAAATCAGGAAGGCGTTCAACCGGTCTTGTTTTTTCTGCAGCAACCTTTGCACAAAAAGCGGGTTGGGGGATTGGGGGAGCATTGGCAGGATGGTTACTGGCCATTTTTAAGTTTGTACCTAATGTGGAACAAACCGAAACGGCCATTACCGGAATAAAGCTTATGATTTCTGTGTTTCCGGGAATTCTCTACATGTCTTGCGCAATTCTGTTATTCTTTTATAATATTGATCAGAAAACCTGCAATATAATGCAGGAAGAGCTTGATGCAAGAAGAGAAAAGGAATCTGATGAAGAATCAAAGGTTCAGGTATAGATCTTTGTAGTTTCTAACTGGCATTCTCCGTGATCCAGCATCGCATTGATCAGGCAAACATGGCTGTAAATACCTATGTCTTTTTGCCTGATTTCTTTTTCAACAAGTTTATTTTCAAGGAGAAGACGGGCCCGTTTTGTACCCTGAAGAAGAGGAGTGGATGGAGTATACCATTTGTCACCCTCAAGAAAAGCCAGGTTGGCATAATAACTATCGCTTACCAATCCATTTTTAATAATAATGATATTGTCATATTTCCCTCTGCGATTAAATAGTGTTTCCAGATGGGAGCGGTCGGTATATTTATATGAATATTTAATGGTATCGTCAATGACAATTTTTAAGCTTTTTACAGGAGTGGGCAGATATTCAATGATTTCATTCCGTTTTATCTCTCTGTCATACTCAATTCTCCATTTAAATGTTTTTTCCTTATTATCGAGAGCTAATTCAGGTAAATAAAAGCCTAAATCAATGGAAGGCAGTTTTCCATAGTGGTCCATTCGAGTCCGGTTGAACCTTTCAATATGAAAATCAAGATTCTGTGCCTTTCCGTCTTTTATTTGTATAGTTTCAATGAAGCGGGACATAAATTTTATCTATTAATTCCTGGTATTCTTTTTTACAGTCGCTCAGGTGAGTAATTCCACCACCACTTTTGTAGAAATATTTATCCCCTTCTTTTTCAATATATCGAATCATAACGGCAGAATCAATATTTTCCCCGTCAAAAAAGCCAAATACGCCGGTATAGTTACCCCTTTGATAATCTTCAACACTCTTTATTATATCAATCGTTTTTTGCTTTGGAGCTCCGGTAACAGATCCTGCCGGGAGGATTTGATTAAAAATATCCCCGGGTTTATGTATATATTCAGGTAAAATTTCTCCGCTAATCTCAGAGCTGACCTGTAAAATGGTTTTTTCTTCTGTAATGATTTCATCTATATACCGGTATCTTTCCACTTCAACATTTTTTGCCACCTTGGAAAGATCATTTCTGAGAAGGTCAGTGATGGTGGCATGTTCTGCGCTTTCCTTAGTATCATTCAGGAGAATATCATAACTTTTTTCATTTTCCTTCACCATTGTTCCCTTCATAGGGTAAGTGAAAATTCTGTTTTGTCTGATTTTAATAAAAGTCTCAGGTGAGAATAAAACCAGTTTATCCTTTAAATAAAGTTTATAGGGAGCAGTGCTTTTGAAGAATATTTCTTCCAGGCTGATAGCTAAATCGATTTCTGTTTTGAAACTAAGGTTAAGCAGGTAGGAGTTTCCATAATGAATTTCTTTCTGAACCGAATTAAATTTGTCTTTATAAAGCTGATATTTAACCGGGTATGCTTTTTTTATTGCTCGTCCCGCTTTTCCTTTTTTGCTTGTAGCATTGGTATAATTATTCAGATGAAAAAGGATATTTTCATTTTGGATCTCATCCTGTTTTAATACCAATGAATTCTGTAAGTCAAAATCGAGAATAAATAAAAATGGAATCCCCTGACTGGTCAGAGCGTTCATTTTCTCAGATATTTTTTTATCCAGCTTCATTTAAATTCCAGGATAATTGCCAAAAACTAATTCCTGCATTCCGGAATCAGGCATATGGCTTCCACTTTATATCCTTTTTCCCGCAGAAGTTTTATCAGGCCGTTTTCTCCTGCAAGATGTGCGGCACCTACCGTGATAAAACATGAGTTGTTTTCCATTAATTCATCCAGCTGAAATGCCCAATCCGAATTTCTTAATCTCAGCAGCTGATCTTCGAATTCCCGGTATGCGCTATTTTCCTCCGAGATTGAATTTGCCATTTCATAGATATCATGGGAAAAATACAAATTGAGCATTTCTGTCATTTCATTTTTTAAATCCGGTTCTTCCGTAAAAAACATTTCCATTTGCCTGGAATAGGGAATTGAATCGAAGATTCCCATTTGGAATTCAAAGCTTTCCAATCCGTAAACGGGTATATCCTTTTTACCGGCAATTTTGGAAAAATGAAGTTCATATCCTTTAATTTTTTTACCTATAGCATATGGGATTAATGCAGAATAAAAAGCAAAGGGTTTCATTTTTATAATGGTATTAAACATGAATTCTTTTACCTTAAGAGTATCGAGAGCATAGCTTTTAATACTTGAATACTTTTCTTCATTTACATAATCAGAAATTTTTTGACCTTCCGGAAGCATCATCAGTTTTGACCATTCAATCTTTTGCTTCAGGGAAACATCAATATTCATTTCCATGACCAGTTGATCGCAGGTAGTAAGAATTTTATCAGCTGTCTTGTATTTTACAAAATCAGCTTTTGGAATAATATGCATGGATCCGAAAAGGTAGGAGGATTCTTTTAAATTTTCTCCGCTTATTTCCCAGAATACTGTTTTGGGGCCTGAATTTTGGCTATAAAGCGAAAAAGAGATGGCAATAAAAAAGAAATGAATAAGAAAGCGGATAAAGGTTGTTTTCATGAATATAAATATTGCTTTGCGAAGGCAAAAGTAAGAATTAAAAAATCAATTCTATCCCCAAGGACAGATTACCATTTTATAGTTTTACCAAAGGGTAGAAGAGCGAGGGAGGCCATTTTAAAATGCTGTAAACCAAATGGGATCCCAATGATGGTAATTGAAAATATAAGTCCAAAAACCATATGAGAAACAGCAATCCAAATTCCCCCGAACAAAAGCCAGACAATATTTAATATCCCTGCCAGGCAACCCGATAATTTATCCACATGAACCGGATGTCGTCCAAAGGGCCATACGGCAAGGCTGGCAAGTTTCAGGGTTTGGAGTCCGAAAGGAATACCGATGATGGTAATCATAAGAAAAAAGCTGGCTATTATGTATTCAATGGCGATTATAAATCCGCCAAATATAAACCAGATAAGGTTGCCAATAAAGTTCATAATGATTTTTTATTACAAGGTAAGAATTATCTCATAACACCTGTATCTAAAGTATCATGAACTTTTTTGGTTTCAGGATAAAAAATTATAAAAAATGGGAGGGTGAGACCGGTTAAAAAAGGAATTTTATTTTTTTTCATTTACCACATAATCCGAATAATTAAGAGTGATCACCCCTTTTGTCACGCCTTTCTTTTCCAGTTTTTTTGATAATGCTTCCAGGTCACCGGTCATTGCTGCAGGGAGCGACATATCCTGGACATCGAATTCAACGCTTATAACCGAAGGTAAATCGAACGGATGATCCTTATAGCTAAAGTCAATTCGATAGGAACCTGAAGATTTTGTATAGGTCTGCATTCTTAAAATTCGCAGATTTTCTTCATCTATCCACAGTTGAGCCAGAACAATATCAATATCAGCTCCCATGGGAATTATCTTTATCAACCGCGCTTCAGTATTATTTATCTGTTCAGTTTTTTCTTCAATTGCGGTAAAATCAGTATTAAAAAGCTCCAGATATTCCATTTCTGCACCTCTTTTCGGCAGAAGAGCAATACCGGTAGATTTAATCTCGAACTTGTCTGGTTTTTCAAAGAAGACCTTTGCTTTCCGTTGTTCAATATTAACAAAGTCTACATCAATATCAATGACAACATTGGCTGAATAGTTGTCGACCAGCTGCATTTTGTTTCCAACTGAATTTGCCAGGTCGGTTGGATTCAATTGTGAAAAGGAATTCTGTAGAAAAAATAAAATCAGAATGATATTTGGGATAATATTTTTCATAATCAGCTTAATATGTCTTTTTTACGGAAGTGATAAAATGTAATGGAAAGAAACAGGATTATATAAGCAATGTCTACCACAACGGCATGGATTATCCTGGGAATATCCAGCTCATAATCAAAAAACAATTGCCAGGAGGGCAGGTAGGTCGTAAACAGAAATGGGATTATAGGTCTTAGCAGGCTGAATCCCAGGGTGGAAATTATTGTCAGCCCGATAATTATAGCAAAGGTTCCAATAATAGGCCCTATGGAGTTTTCCGCAAAAGCAGACAGCATAAATGACAGGGATGCAACAACCGTCATGGTTAGAATTCCATAGGCATAGGCCAGTCCAAATCTCCATAATGCATCTTCTGCAGTAAAAATATTTACGGTACCCTTCAGGATAAGCAGGTCACCTGATCCAAAAAGTAAAGCACCTAGGCCCACACTCATTAAGATCATTAAAATAATAACCATATAGGTATAGGTCCAACCGGCAAAAAACTTGGCAAATAAAAGTTTGGTTCTGCTTATGGGCCGGGTAAGAATAAGCCGGAAAGTTCCGCTATTGGCTTCACCGGCTATCAAATCACCTGTAACAAGGGCAATCAGAATGGGAATGTGTATCCAGAGGCTGTTCAGCACAACATAAGATACTGTATAGGCATTAATCAGCTTACCTTCAAAAATAAAACTATCCTTAAGGTTTTGAATGACAAAATCCAGTAATTCTTCCCCTTCAAAATAAAACCCCAGCTGAATGGCAACTACAATAAGGAAAACGGCTCCAAATCCAATATAAGTTCTTGGTTTTGTAAAGATCTTGTATAATTCTATTTTGACAAGTTTATTCATTTTCTGTTTTACTAATGAAATAATCTTCCAGAGTCTTGGCAGGTATTACACTGTAGACATTAATTTCATTTTTATTAAATTCATTAATCAGCGCAGGAATATCTTCTTTTGTAAGTGAAATCAGGATATTGTTTTCCTCTGTCGTTTTAGCTTCCCGGATAAAGGATTTTTCCTTTGCAATACCCAGGGCTTTTTCAGGATCAGACAGCTCAAATCTTACCATCATTCCACTCCCATTCAAAAGTTCAGAAACTTCGCCTTCCACAACTTTTTGACCTTTGTTTATGATGACCATCCGATTGGCAATTTGCTCGATTTCAGATAAAATGTGACTTGAAATTATAATGGTTATT
>CBDUPM010000201.1:0-5710 GCA_965369105.1 uncultured Bacteroidales bacterium
TTGCTAATCCTGCAGAGGGCCCCTGAGCTTTTGTTTCCCCGTTCTCATCAGGGGCGTCCACGAGACCTCCAAACATAATTCTTTCAACCCAATCCATATCGGAGTAGTCTTTATTAATTTCATCCATCAGTTGAGAACTTTCGGTCAGAGCCAGATCCAATGGAGATTGCCCGGAGTTTTCAGCATATTCCAGGGTCATTATCTTGACATGTCCTGTGGATAGTTTAGCAGATAACTCTATACTATCGCCGATGACACCGGTAACCCAGCAATTCATCAGTACAGTGAGCATAACTCCGAGTGAAACTACGATTACAGGTAAAACACTTCTGTGTTTATCCCTTAATAATCCTTTTATTATAAAACGTATCATTAGTTTTTTCCTTTTAATGCTTCAGTAGGTTTCATTTTTGATATCTTTCTGGCAGGCAGCCAACTAACCAGAGTTGTTGTAAGTACTACTATAAGAATAGTGGTTACAACCAGACCCAGGGTATAGAGGGGAAAAAGTCTTTCGGCCATGGTAATTCCATAATCGGTTCCATCCATGCCAAATGAGATGCCATTGGTTGATTGATATATGAAAAGCGGGATTCCGTAAATGGCACCTGCTATCACTGCGAGTACGGAATGAAAAGCTCCTTCAACGGTAAATAACCATACCACCTGGCTTTTGGTCATTCCCATAGCGATATAGGTTCCAATCTCTTTTTGTCTTCTGAAAATGGAAAGTACCTGGGTATCGAATATTGCCAGCCAGGCCAGCATCAGCAAAATGAAGTAAAAAATAGAACCGCCGGCGGTTTTAGACTGGATGATTTTGTCAATATCGCTGAGTAAGAATTTCAGGTCTTTAAATTTCCAGTTTTCAAGATCCGAATAGGATTTATCCGGATCAGAGACTACCAGTATAGTTGCTTCACCGGGAAGCAGCATCATTTCCTGGAGCGATTCCAGTGAGATCCATACCTGACCTCCATCCACAGCCGGTACATCCGTATCAAAAATATCTACAATCCGGATTTCATTTGCATCGAAAGTGCCATTAGTATCCCTCCACCTCAAAGTAAGCACATCTCCTGTCTCAAGGTGATTGGTGCGGGCCATATGTCTTCCGATAATTGCCGGAATTCCGGTTATACTTGTATCCAGTTTTGAAGTTGGAAGCATCAGGAAGTCCTGGGACGAAGGAATTCCTTTTAGTAGCACAGATTGCATTCTCCCTTCCGGATATATAGTTCCCTGGGTAATAAGAACAGGGGCAATTTCATTATCCGATATTTCTTTCTGAAATTCTTCCGGGATGGCAGAGTGACTCTCTGTAAGAGTAAAAGGGTCGTAGGCATCATAGTTTTCATTCCAGAACTGCCCACCTCCAAATTCCCAGGCAATGCTATCTTTCTTTGCCTGTTGATCCCAACCATCCAACATTCCTTTGAACCAGATGATCATTACAAATGCAATGCTAAGGATGATTACATTGAGCCAGGTTCTCAAACCTGCACCCATTAAGTTTTTATATGCCAGTTTAATTGCAAGCATTTTCTATCCTCCTATTTTGAGATTTTTTCATCTTTTGAAACAGATCCATCAGAGAGACTGATTTTTCTTTTCAGATACTTTATAACTTTTTCATCGTGGGTAGCAAAAAGAAAAGTGGTTTCCAGGGTTTCATTCAATTTCTCCATAGTTTGAAGAATATGATGGGAATTTTCGGCATCCAGATTTGCTGTTGGTTCATCAGCCAACACCAATTTGGGCTTTTTTACCATAGCCCGGGCAATCGCTACTCTCTGGCATTCACCTCCCGAAAGCTGGGCAGGTTTTGATTTTATTTTTGGAATAAGTCCTACCCATTCAAGAGCTTCCATAACCGCCTTTTTTCTTTCTGAAGCCGACATTTTTAATAGCAAGAGGGGAAATTCAACATTTTCAAATACGGAGTAGACCGGGAGCAGATTGTAAGATTGGAAAATGAAGCCCAGGTCGTTTTTGCGTAATGCGGCTGATTCCTTCGTTCCCAGGGAACCAATGGATCGCCCCAGCACAATGGCATCCCCTTCGGAGGGAGAGTCAAGGGATCCTACAATATTCAGAAGGGTTGTTTTTCCTGAACCACTGGGACCAACCAGGCCGGAAAATTCCCCCTTTCCAAAGCTCAGGTTAATGTCTTTCAAAGCAGTAAATTTTCCGCCTCCCACAGGGAAATGCTTGGAGAGATTTGTGATTTGAATTAAATTGTTTGTTTCCATTTTTTAACTTTTTCTTATTCAGATTTGAATCCGAATGATTAATATCTTATTTGAGTATTCAATTTTTTTAGTGATTATAGGTAAACATAAATTGAAATCCTTTTCCCCCGAATAAATTCTGTCCTTCAAGATTCGGGTAAATGGAAGAGCCTTCCGGGTTCCAGTAGGTCATCAGATATAAACTTATTTTATCGTATTGCCTTCCCCAGTTCAAAAAGCGATAAAAGCTTTTATCCTCCCATGAATAAAACACTATGGCAGAGAGATTATCGATCATTCCCAGGGGGTAATTAAGATTTAATCCTGAAAACTGGAATTGCTCTCCAGAATGAAAGAATTCCTTTTTATTAACAGTAAAGATCAGATGTTCCAGGCTTGTTGTTAAACCCATGCCGATATTAAAAGTATAATCTGTCCCCAGGCTTAACTGGGAATTCCATTGATTATCCATCATCAGCCTTTCCTGGTTTCTTTTTATTACGCTTTCAAACCAAATACCGGGGCCAATATCCCATTTTCCATCGAGCGCAAATTTTTGCTGGATAAAATCAGAGTCGACAATATTTGCCGGAAGAATATCAAACTGGGACTTACTCAGGTTTCTCCGGTGATAGCTGGCAGCCATTTCGCCTGTCAGAACCGGGATTTGAATTCTGCCACCAATTTCAGGGATATCATCCTCAGAAGAAAAAGAATCCCAGCCTCTTTGATCTTCGTTTCCATAAAGAACCCAGAACCAGATATTGGCATTGTTCAGAAAATAGTAACGGCTAAGCAGTCCGTAAACCCCATCGGTAAGCTGCAAAGGATCCCTGGGATCCAAAAGGTCAAACCACATCAGGGGTCGGAACATGCTGGCCGAACCAAAGTTTATTTTTTGTAAACCCAGCCGGACTTCTAACTGCTCATCGCTAAACCTGACCCACATTCGATAGGGTTTTATATCTTCATTTCCTTCCCAATTGCCCTGCCTAAGGGTACTGGCTCCATAGATATTTACGGAAAATTCACCATCAATTTTCCAGGAAGAAACCCTTGAATACTCTATGGATAATTCCGGGATATACCTTCCCCCTGCCTGAAAGGCTGTATTTTCCGCAAAATTCAGGTTCGTCCAGGCAATAAATTGTCCCTCAAGACCCATGGAAAATTTATTATTCTGACCATTGCTCCAGAGCCCCTGAAAACCTAAAAAGATTACTATAATGATGCGGGTATTCATTTTAATTCCTTATTTCCCATTACCCCATAAAAGAAAAAGCTGGTAATATCTCCGATTGATTCTGTTGGGGAATTATACATTGCTTCCAGCCTTTCATCATAAATCACATTTTGTAAATGATCAAGAAAGTACATGATAAACTCAATTTTTAAATCTTTTCTGATTTCACCTCTTGCCTGTGCCTGAAGAAAGTAATCGGTAATCACCTGTTTACTTCTGATAGTTGATTTTGTGAAATATTCCTGCAACTCCTTAAAATCGCCATCATGGATATCATGCAAAAGTTCAAGGGAAATATTTTCAGTTCCCCTGATTTTCATCTGGATGGTTTTTTCAATTTTAGATTCAAAATCATCTGATGAGTTCATTATTTCATCGAAATCCTGAAAGGACTTCTCAATAATAGTCTTCAGTAATTCAAGAGCCAGTTTTTCTTTATTAGGAAAGTATTTATAAAAAGTAACCCGACTTGTTTGAGCTTTTTTACATATTTCTTCAATGCTTACTTTTTTAATCCCAAACTTCCACATTAACTCCTTCCCGGCATCTATTATACTTTTATATTTATCGTTTACAGTTAACATAATAGTTTACATATTATGTTCAAAGGTACGACATATGTAAACCAAGTCAAGAAATGTAAGCTTAATTTGACTAAAATCTATTTACACTTTCACAGAATGAAATGGAACCAAAGTATAATTATCTCATAAATAATTATTTAAGCATTTACAGAGTACCCAACTCCGGGGATTAATTAATTATTCGATAAAATGGCTTTTTGAGATCAGATTAAGATTTTATGTGAAGTTTCTATGGCTGAGGAAAAGAAAGAGGTTGCATGTTGATATCGCAATTTACCCGTTTCTGCTTTCATAAGTTCCGATAAAGTCAGGTAGGCCCCTTTCCAGTCTTTTTCGCCCCATTTTCCGGATGGAAGCTCAGGCATTTGTTTTGGATACTTAATTCCTTTTTTCGCCCAGGGATTGACATAAAAATAGGGTTCAGGCGCAACATCATCAGCAATAGCGAGACCCAGGCCGACGGTGCTTTCCTTACCGTCCAGATTACTTCCTCCTGAATAGATCAGAACAGCAGAATCGAAATGATGGGGCCATATTAGGACTTCTGAAGTGGAAGTAAATACACTTGTAAATAGTTTAGATATTACCTGAAAATTATTTCGCAGGGCAATATGAAATTCCAGGGATTGTTTTGAGGGTTTTTTAAAGATATAGTCCGGATTAAAGTCGAAACCAGGAATCTCATAATGCATTTCAGGAAGGAAAACACCTGTATTGAAACCATGATTTTCCAGGCTTTTTTTAATAAAATCAAATGCGGATTGAAAATTGCATTTGTCAAGCTTTAGCTTTTTTATTGGTTTTTTGTTTTCATCAAGGATCAGGAGTTTAAAGCTTTTTAGATTTAAACCTATTATTAAAGGCTTTTCAATTCCTATATTGACACCGGTAAAGCATTCATTTTTGCAGCTAAACCTGAAAGCAGTGTTACTATCGTCCTCCTTTGGTTCCCCATAATAATGGCCCGCCAGAGCAATTAATTGGGAGGCATGATGAAGGATATTAATATCTTTATTAAGAGTCTCAATATCCGGTTCATTATACAATGCTTTCCATTTTTCGATAGATTCTGCCTTTTTCATGATTATAAAAATTTATATAATCCCCAAGTTATGCCAAATATTTTTTAATTGAGAATATTTAGGCTTAAAAGAAAATCTGATCCGGAATAATAGTGAAATTAAACCGCATTTAAAATTATCATATTGCTTATTCAGTAACCCTAACCCCTTTCCAGAAAGCAAGGTGATTTTTTATCTGTTTTGCTTCTTCTTTGGGTTCCGGATAATACCAGGCTGCATCCGTATTAGTTTGTCCATCCACATTTATAGAATAATAGGATGCAGATCCTTTCCAGGGGCAAACCGTTTTCGTACTGCTTTCTTTTAAATATTCTTTATTAACTGAATCTTCAGGAAAATAATGGTTTCCTTCCACCACAACTGTCTGATCGCTTGCTGCAATAATTTTATCATTCCAAATTGCTTTCATTTTAATCATTTTTAGGTTTTATTACACATCATTCATTTACTTTAAAATTCCTCAGGCAAAAAATTACTGTTTTTCCCAGAGTGAATCTGTAAAGTATTTTTTCTTATCAAAAAAGTTTTCAATTAGCTTAAAACCTGTATTTTCTGCCAGATTTTTAATAG
>CBDUPM010000202.1:0-5617 GCA_965369105.1 uncultured Bacteroidales bacterium
GCTTGTACGTAAAATATTCGGTATATTCTGACCCGGGAAATAGTTTTTACTTATTTTTTTTGAGTCCAGGGAGAAAACCAAAACTCCATTATTTGTTCCCAGATAAAAATTATTTTTTTGCGCACCGGATTCTATCGTATTCAAGCTCCCGGGATATTCATACAATTTTTCATAAGCAATAGTGGAAATATCAGGGGTCTGATCTAATAGAGTGTGATAAACCACAGAATTTCCCGATTCGCTATCAAAGCTGACAAGAAAAAAGTGATTATCAATTATCCGGGAATAATTCATGTAGGGTGAAGGTCCCTCTCCGGGGTTTTGGATATTCATCCTATTTCCGGTTATACCTCCTTTAAAATCTTTAGAAATATAATAAAACCCATCCTGGGCATGGACAATTATCCAATTCCCGTATTCATTTAATGAAAAAATATTAATAAATGAATCATCCCTGTTTTTAAAATTACAACTGATAAATTCTTCTTTTTCAGAATCGTACAGACATAAATTTCTGGAGGTTATGACCCACATATTCTTTTCACTATCGAGAAATAAACTTTTAATTTTTTTATCAGGAAGGCTAAACTTATTTCCAAGCTCAGGTCTGAGGTGATTAAAATTTACACCATCGTAACTAATCAAACCGGTCCAGGTAGCAAACCACATTAGTCCGGATTCGTCCTGAACAATAGCATTTATTTCACTGTCTCCCAGACCATCATAAGGCCTGAGGTATCTGAAGGTGCTTATATTCGCATTCAGATGACCTGAAAACAGGCTAATTATGACTATAATTCCTAAGAGGCGACTAAGACTTTGAAAACTAATATTGCACTTCATTTTCCAACCCGGTTTTAACTTTATCCTTACAAATTTACAAGTATATTCAATAAAAACAGAATCTGGCCATCCCCTCTCCCGTTTTTAACAAAATCCCTTGTCACTTTCTAATGTGAGCCTTAAAGAAATAAACCCGGCTTCATCAGTTATAGATGGCTTAAGAGCTCCCCTTTCTATAAAGTTAAAACTCTCCTCATAGTTGTAAAAAACTTATTGATAATTGGTCGGGCAAAAAAAAGAAGAAATTGCAAATAAAATCAGTGAATTTCAACTCAAATCCATGCGGGTAGAAAGAAGCAGAAACTATTCAAAATAAACCGTATCAATTACCAGGGATGAGGCTCCAAAATAACCCACTCCCCCCCTGCTTAAATTGGTATGCAAATTTCCGGGAAATACATCAAACCATCCACCTTTCCACTCCGTTTCACTCAGAAGGCTTCGGATAAACTGTTCATGATCGGGTGCAAGAGAGTATTTCTCCCTGATAATCCTTGAATTGGCGGGAAATTCTAAACTTTCCTTTTCAGGCTTAAAAAACTGGTTTACATCAACAGTCGACAGGGTGTAATGATAAAACACGCTTTTCTGAACTTCATTTAACTCCTGGTTTTCCCACTCCACTGTATACCTGATCATACTTGGGCTGTTTGTATTGTTCGGATTAATCCGGAATGTTCCGGTAGAATCTCCCAACTCCTGAAAGTTGAAATTTCCCAATGGCTCAACCGGAATCATAAAGGCATAGGCGAAAAATGCAAAATTCTCAAGTTGAATATCCAGCCGGTAAATACGGTTAACAACACCCCGAACAGGGGACTCCGGTATATAGATACCCGGATTTTCAGGATTTTGGATGAATGAAATAACAGAATCTTCTGATGATACTCTTATACTTGCATTAGTAACCTTTATAGCCTCCCCCCCCGATTCTGTTACAGGTAAAGTTAGTTTTACATAATTATAGCCTGGTTTATTGGTAATCATTGCATCAACAACCAGCCGGGGTGGAAATTCTTCCTGTTGCTTCCAATCTATCGCTTCCTCACAGGAAAAGCAAAAAACACAAATGATTATATATTGAAATATTTTCTTCATCAGAATTTAAAATGATAGGATATGGATGGAACAAATCCGTATATATACATCATGGTAGGAATATAATCAGGTTCAGAAGAATAGTTGGCAGGTACCTTCACATTCCCATTTTCATCCAGGATTTTATTAAAATTAATGGTAAAAGGATTTTTCTGAGCATATAAATTAAAGAATGAAATCCTGAGGTTATGAGACTTTTCAGAAATCAGTTTATTCAATCTTATATCCACTGCAAGGTCTAACCTGTGATAATCAGGTAAGCGGTCATTATTTCTTTTATCATAATACGGAACCTGGTAGCCGTTAAAGGAATAATAAGCGGTGGGTGTGGTAAAAGGTGAACCTGTCATGTAAATCCAGGTAGATGACAATTTAATTCTGGGTTTTGCCTGGTAAAACATGGTTGCAGAAAAAGTATTGGGCCTGTCGTAACGGGAAGGATATTCCTCTCCATTATTTATTTCTCCAACTTTTGCGATGGATCTAGCGTAAGTGTAATTAATCCAACCATCCCACTTTCCTCTTGATTTTTTCAAAACTAATTCCACACCTGCTGCCCGGGCCGTTCCATATTGGATTTCCCGGTCAACATGAGGATTAAAAAGCATATAGGCATGATCCTCATAAGCTATATAATTGGACATTTTTTTCAGGAAAAACTCAGCATTAAAATAAACAGCATGTTTTTTACTCTTCCAGTTTATTCCCGCTGAGGCCTGGTCGGACATCATGGGTTTTAAATTCGGACCGGCGGGCAACCAAACTTCCAGACTGGTAAAGGGACTTATAGAGTTTGAAATCAGATGTTCATATTGCACATTTCTTCCCAGGGAGAGTTTTGCCTGAATTCTTTCAGTAATCTTTAGAGAATAACTAATTCTTGGTTCCAGAGATCCCATTCTATGGTAACTTCCCTTTGTATAATTTAATGTATCGGTTACAATATCCAGTTCATTATATACAAATTCCACCCCGGGAGCCATATTCTTCCATCCTACCAGCCTTAGGCCGTAGCTCATGCTCGATCTCTCACCAAATTTTTGAAAATAGCTCAGGTAAATTGCACTTTCATTACTGTACCTGTCCGATACTCCCGGAAGGTCGGGTGCATTTTTATTCCCACTCAGGTAGTTCCCCGGAAAATACCGGTGACTTCCCAGTAAAATTCCCCACTTAAGAGTACTTTCCGGACTTATATTCCAGGTAAAATCTGATTTAATTGCATTTAATCCGATTTGTGTATTCCAACGATTATTTAACTCGTATGAAATATACAGGTTGTAATCATACTGACTGAAAATAAGACTGGTATTTACAAATAAAGAATTATTTATTATGCTATTCCACCGAATGTTTCCGGCAAAATTCACCCAGGAAATTCCACTTGATTGAAAGCGACTCTCCCGGTTTTGAAATTTGTCCACCCCTGAGAAAACTGAGAAAAAAATCCGGTTTTTTTCATTCAGCCGGTAGTTTGTTTTTAAATTGAAATCCGTAAAATATAATTTCTCAAGAGATGGGGCGCTTTCTCCAAGTAACCACTTTAAATGAGATCTTCTTCCTGACAGGTAAAAGCTTCCTTTTTGTTTGAAAAGAGGGGCTTCAAAATTCAGAGTGGTTGCCACCGGGCCGGTATTGCCACTAAAAGTAAAATCCTTATTGTTTCCTTCTTTCATTTTTACATCAATTACAGAGGCGAGTCTTCCTCCGAATTGCGCCGGCATATCTCCTTTATAAACATCAACCGAATTAAGAGCATCCGGTGTGAAAACAGAAAAAATCCCTAACAGATGGGCCGGATTGTAAACCGGGGCTTCATCAATAAGCAGCAGGTTTTGATCCCTTGCTCCTCCCCTTACATGAAAAATTGTTGATCCATCGCTATAAAAAGTAATTCCCGGGACAGACTGAAGGCTTTTGATCACATCTGTTTCGCCAAGAAATCCCGGCATTCTTTGAATACTGACAACCGGTAGTTCCACCTTTTCCTTTTGAAGCAAAGTTCCAATTCTTTCCAGCTCATCCGAAATAATCGTAACTTCTTCAATCTCAGTTGTCCGCTTATTCAGACTCCTGGTGATGCTTATGTCCTTGTTCATATCAACTATAAACTGTTCAGGAGCAAAACCTATATAAGAAATCAATATTTCATGGACTCCCTCTTCCAGCTTTAAGGAGAAAAAACCGTATCCGTTGCTGGTGGTACCTTTACCCGATTTTTCCAGAACCACTGCTGCCCCAATTAAAACTTCGCCGTTAGCTTCATCAGAAAGGTATCCGTTTAGGGTAAAATATTTTTTTACAGGAATTTCATATGTTATCTCCCTGAGCTTTAATATAATATGGTCTTCCATGATTTCATTTTCAAGCTGATAAGACTGTAACAGATGAAGTATTCCCTTCAGGCTCATCTCTTTATCCGGCAATGAAACCAGGGTATCAACCGGGATTGTACGAGGATTATAGGAAAATTCAAAAGGACTTTGAGACGATATTTCCTGCAGTAATTCGGATAGCTTTAGATTCTTTTCTGAGAATTGGTAATTAAAACTCGTATCTGTCTGTGAATAGGCTTCAGGCAGGCAAGTTAAAATGAATAATAACAGTATATGGACATACTTAGGCATATTTCAGGATTCAGCAACCTTCCCCGGACAAAATATATTGACTTCCATTTTTAATAACTTCAAAATCAAGAGTTTTACTCAGCGTCATTAAGATGTAATCAATGGATTTATTCTCGAACTTTACGGTAATGGTGCAATCTAAAATGGATGGATTCCTGGCTATAATATCCACATTATAGGTCTCTTCCAGTTTTGAAATTACATTTCCCAGCTTATAATCAGTAAATACAAGTATACCCGTTTTCCATGAATGATAGTTTGGATCTGAGATCTGGTTTATTATCATTGATCTGCTTTCCCGCACATAAGTAAGCTGATCACCTTTTTTCAATATTTGTTTTGAGTCGGATTTATTACTGTCGAACACTGCCACTATACCACTTTCAACAGCAACATCAATTGTATTTTCACTTTTATATGCCCTGACACTGAAACTTGTTCCCAAAACCTCTACAAAAACATCCCTGTTTCTGACAATAAAGGGTTTTTCGGGATCAGGTACTACATCAAAATAAGCTTCCCCCTTTAGTTCAATTTCTCTCTTCTCTTTAAAAGATTTTTTATATTTCAGGGAGGACTGCCTGTTCAGGCTTACTTTACTCCCATCTGGCAATGAAATATCTAAAACGGAATTCTTTGCCTGGTAATTTTCATATCTCAAGTTGTTATTTATAAGAATACCTGAAACAGTCAGGAAAAATCCAATTAGCAAGATAGCTGCTATCCGGATTACATTCATCCAGATTTTTTTGCGGTCCCGGGATTGACTTACCAGCTCAATGGTGCTGGAAAAAATATCCCATTCCTCTTCAACATCAATGTCGGCAAAAATACTGGATTGACCGGTTTTTTTCCAGATTCTTTCATATTCATCAAAAGTCTTCAGGTTTTCTTCAGAATTAGACTTCCATCTTTCGATATCAATGATATCATCAGGATCAGCTTCCCCTGACAGATATTTTGCTATCAATTCATATGGGATTTTATGTTTTTCCGGTGATTTCATTTTATTTATGCTTCATTAATTACACACATTAAACCTGATTTAC
>CBDUPM010000203.1:0-5607 GCA_965369105.1 uncultured Bacteroidales bacterium
AATAAACAGGAAATTCAATTATGAATGGAACATGTATTATGGAGCGGATATTTCAACACGCATGAAAGCCAAAAAGCTGAGAAAAGAAATGACTGAGTCAGAAATTCTTTTGTGGGAATGTCTTCGCAACAGAAAAACCGGATTTAAATTCAGGAGACAACATCCGATTGGAATTTATATCGCAGATTTTTATTGTCATGAACTTAAGTTGGTTGTAGAGGTGGATGGAGAAATCCATAATGCGCCGGACCAGATTGAATGGGACAATTACAGGACAATGAATATGCACCTTATGAATATTACTGTCATTAGATTTTCAAACGAAGATGTTCAAAATCATATGGAAAAAGTGCTTGCTAAGGTTAAAGGGGTTTGCAACAGGATCTTTAGTTCATAATAACTTATATTCCCCCCTCTCCACATGGAGAGGGGCCGGGGGTGAGGCAAAAATCACAAGCCCCTGATTAAGTTCAGCCCCTTTTTTTATCTCTCGAACTCCCTTTTTCAAGCATTTCTTGACTTATATACTTAAAGGTTGTAACTTACTGAAAATAAACACTAAACCTAAACCTATGAAAAAGACTGTTTACTTTTTAGCCATTACATTTATGGTAGTTCTGTTTGCTTCACAATCTTGCAACACTCAGGTATCCGATTCCGAAGAACCAGCAAAAATTGAAAATACATTGCAGAGTGTAAGTTATTTTCAGGATACTGTTGGCGTTGATCCAACGCTTCTGATGAAAGCCTTTAGCATAATGAATGAAGCTATTGAAGAGATTGGATATCCTGATGCAGGTTATAAACTATGGATGAGAGAGTCTGATAACTCAGATGTAAGATTCATGATTGAAGGATTGTGGCCAGATCAGGCTGCTTATGATCTTATCCATGATCATCAGTTATACATTGATGCCAGGGCTGTTACTGCTAACGATTCGGCCCTGAATGGATTAACCAGTGTGAAGTACTACCGGTTTGAAAAGATCAAATAGTAGTCATCCTTCAAATGAGCCAACCCGCTTCCCGATGAACATTGGGTGGAGCTCAATAAAGTTAATTACCTGAACGAATACTAGAAAAAATAAGCTGGATCTGCCTGGGCTGAATCCTGAGAGGGTTGCCGGGTGGATTGGTCAGAATATACCCTCACCCCCGGCCCTTCCACATGCAGAGGGGCCGGAGGTAAGGCGAAAATTAACACCGACAGATATTCCTGTCTCTTTTATTGAATAATTCAGATATCCTTACAATCAATTAATACTACTTTTAAAAATCAGAATACAATAGGGTAAATCCTGAAAAATGGTTATTTTTAAAATCGGAAAAAACCATTTTATAAATAAGTAGGAGCCAAATCAATATTAATATTTCGAATAATTCTGACATTATGAATAAAACTGCAATATTTTTTAGTCCGGAAGGCGGAAACGTGAACTCTGTAAGCATTAAACTTGGAGAAGTTATTGGAAAGGACAAGGTTGACATAATTCCGGCAACGAAAGTGGTAAAAGAAGATCTGGATAAATATAACCAGGTTATATTAGTGGGATCTACTGTTGGAGCAGATCACTGGAGTAATAAAATAATAGTGGATGAATGGCAGGAATTTTTTGCAAAGTTGGATGAAATTAGTTTTGAGGATAAAAAGATGGCTATTGTGGGACTTGGAAACAGTGTATTATATCCTGACCATTTTGCAGATGGGATTGCCCATCTTTATAATAGAATCTCTGAGAAGAAAGCCAGAATATTCGGTTTTGTGAATCCTGAGGGCTATGACTTTACAGATTCAGAAGCATTAAATGATGACGGCGTATTCTGTGGTTTACCCATTGATGAAGATAATGAAGATGAACTAACCCATGAAAGATTGGAAAAATGGATTTCTATGTTGAAATCTGATTTTGAGTTTTAACAGGTTCTTTTATTCGTATCTCATTTTCACAAAGTAATCAGTATATAAAAATTGATTCGCGCTTTAGTTATGCATCTATCGATTTTACAATGGTGACAAATTTTTAGAATCCAGTTTATGAAATTATGATGAATCCAGTAAGGTCTATAAGTATGTGACCCCGACCAAAAGAAGAAAAACTGAATTCAAAATCTGATGTTCCCAGGTCTGTATTAATAAAAAAGAACTGCAGGTTTAATCTACCGGGAGAGGAGTTTTAGAAATTTACGGCTGCCATCCCATTCAACCTGAACGATAAAGACCCCGGGATTCAATTTCAGACCCTCTACAACAAGTTGCTGACCCATGCCATTAAAGGTTTTTCTGAAAACTTCCTGTCCCTCCATGGAATAAATTGTTAGTATTGCCAAATCCGTTTCCTGTCCCATATCTATAAACAAATGGTTATCCTGCATGGGATTGGGGTATAATCTCATGTCAGGAACAGGATTGTCTTCTGTTGTATGAACCGCTGATGCAGAGTCCCTTGAAACCTCTAACCAGTTAATATTAAATTCCCTGGCAAGAGACTTCAAAGTAAGGAATTGCTTTCCTTTATTAAGTTGAAAAGAACCAGAAATCACTGTCTCCCAGTTTTGCCAGCCTCCTGTTGCAGGTGTCTGAACAGTAGTGAGTACATTATCATTTTCATCAATAAGCTGGAAAGATCCGGTAAGGGATTGAGCAGCAGCCCGTACCCATAAATAGTATGGTCCTGAACTATCAACATCCACATAATATTGCAGCCAGTCGCCGGGATCCAGGTAGCCGATGTTTCTTCCACCTCCAACATCTGTGCATGTTTCGGTTTGAATCCCTTCCATATAAATAAAATTTTCAGCCTGTATGATTCCTGGAAGAGCAATACTCTCAATATCTTGAGTTGATACTGATACGCTGACCATTTCGGAAGTATTACCTCCAAAGTCACTGGCCTGGATTGAAAATAAATATTCGGTAAGTGGTTGGAGATATCTAACATTATAATTCGTGCCTGAGACAGAGTCAATCAACTCGCTATTTTTGTATATGTAGTAGTATTCAATGAATCCATCATCTGAGGAAGATTCCCAGGATAGTTCCACACTTATTCCTGAAACCTGTGCTTTCAAATCCCCGGGAGCTCCCGGAGGAATGGTATCACCTGAGCCCAGATCGAAATCATAAATACGAACATAATCCACCACCATTTGCTGGGGCCATACTCCGTTATAGTTGATATTTCCACCCAATCCCCCTCCCACGGCCACATTTAGTAAAAGATGATGCTTAATATCATAAGGCCATTCTGCAAAAGTATTGTACTCATTATCAAAAGAAAATACAAGCTGATCATCATAATACCAGTCCAGATGATCGGGATACCATTCGAGGGCGTATACATGAAATGAATCTGCTACATCAGAAAAATAAACCCCACCTCCTCTTTGGGTTCCATCCTGGTGATTGTATGCTCCGGTATGTATCGTACCAAAAACATGACCCAGGTTATTCCCTGTATGCTCCATAATATCAATTTCTCCGCAATCCGGCCATCCTCCGTAAACCCATTCCGTCGGCAGGGTCCAGATTGCTGGCCATGTTCCGCCGGTACTGGGAAGTTTTGCCCTTACTTCCACCCGGCCGAATAAAAAATCTCCCTTATTGGCATTGTTCATGCGGGAGGAAGTAAATTGATTTCCTCCATAATTTTCTTTTCTGGCTTCAATGGTAAGATATCCATCCGCAACGGTTGAATTTGCACCATTGGTATAATATTGTGCTTCACCATTACCCCAACCACCACCTCCTACCTGAAAATTCCACTTTGTCCGGTCTACTTCATTGCCTTCAAATTCATCCGACCAGGATAGATTCCAGTTTATGGGTGTGGTAGATACAGACACCGTTGCTGGCAAGGAAAGATTACCAGCTGCATCACATGCATGTACAGCTAATTCAAAATTTGTTTCCGGTGGTAATTTTGTAAGTTGAAATGAAGTATCTTCAGAAAAAGCAAGATAGGTATTGTCATTAAACAGTTTGTAGCCTGTTACAGCTGAACCGGTATCGACACTACTTTTCCAGCTTAGAAAAATGGAATGTACATCTCCAGACTGTTTGACTATCTGAGGACTGGAGGGAATAATGGTATCCTCCGGGTTTACCAGGACCAGCTCGAACCAATTCAGATTAAAACCACTTTTTGTAGCCGTAAGTTTCACGAGCTGGTTCCCTTCTTCAAACGTAAAGGAATCCGTTTGGACAGTTTCCCAGTTTTGCCAGCCACCTGATACCGGTATATCCTGACTTCCGGCGATAATGTTCTCAATTCGGATGGTGATTCTTCCGCCATCACTCAGACTTGCCGTACGAAACCTCATGATATATTCACCCGAAACAGGAATGTAAATGGAATACTCCATCCAGTCGAAAGCATCAATCCATCCTACATTTTCTCCTCCACCCTCATCTGATGTGGTTTCGACCTGAATCCCTGACATTGCACTATAGTTTTCAGCTTCAACGAAAACCTGAGCATCCAGAGGATTCTTTCCCTGGGCATATAATAATATTAACAATGGGAATATAATTTTAGAAAACCTGCATGTAAAAAATCCTGATAAATCCATTTTTATTTCTCTCCCTGGTATTTTTCTAAATTACTTTTCGCATTTGTTAAACCATACAAATTTATCAATCAAACTGTATAATTTAATAAATTAAGGAAAAAAGAGATAGAATATGTAATAATTTCAGAATACACATAGGAATCCTGCCAGTATCATTAGATGCTCCTGTTTTGTGTAATGAAAAACAAATAAAGAGTGGTTTTTATTTTTTAATAAACCTGATTACTTTACTTTTAGATGCATCCACCTGAAAATAGTATACTCCTGCTTTTAAATGTTCTGTGGAAAGAGTGGTTATATTTCCAACCAGCAATCCTTTTTTAACCTGTTTTCCAGACTGATCGTAAATAATGAAGCCGAAACCTATATATTCTTCAGGTGTATTAACGAAAATATATTCCCTTGCCGGATTGGGATATATGAGGAATTGATCAGGGATATCACCGGAATGAGATCCCGCAGAAGTATTTTCATCCACCCTAAGTGTTGAGATTTTGATTTCATCTCCCGATGTACTTCCATTGTTATTGGATAAGTTAAAAGCTCCGTAAAAAACCACCTCCCCGCTTCCCGACTCCGGGGCTGTCCAGTCAAAACTCCAGACTTTTGAATCCTGACCACTAAGACCTTCGGAAGTATGTGTTATATAGCTTGTTCCTGAGATCAGCTTTGTTTCAGATCCCGTATTGACTAAAGTTCCTAAAATGTCTCCCGTGCTGTTCTGAGCAGAAATCTGGAATCCAAACTTACTGTAACCAGCACCAATTGCGGTTGCTGTGATTGTGTAGGTATTGGCAGGCAGGTATCCTGTTTCAGGAATATCAGAGCTGATCCATCCTTCCTGCTGTTCTGCAACTGAACCACTATGACAATTTGTGCAATTCTTATTTCCACCTGCAGGATCATTAGAGTAGCCGGAAGGTGGTCCGGACGAACTTTTTAATGAATCAAAAGGCTTATCATTGACATTTGTAAATGCCATGATTACCATAAGTGTAAACGAAAGTGAAATAAAAAATAAGGGCTTTAGATTTTTCA
>CBDUPM010000204.1:0-5597 GCA_965369105.1 uncultured Bacteroidales bacterium
TCAATCGTTAATATTTTACTTTCGTCCTTAAACATAGGATTGTTAGATCTTTCAAACCTCTTATCTGCCAGTTGATGGAAGCTGGCTAATAAGCCAATCAGGCAAATTATTCCGGTTATCATTCATATCCTTTCTTTCCTGCTTTTTCTTGACGAGTTGTTCACCGAATTGGTCATTGTGCAGTTTGCATACATCGTCTAAAATTCCAGGTTAATTCCATCCGGGAATTTCCTGATCCCGGTATCTGGAATTGAGTTTTGCGATTCAGATAATGGGGATTGAAGAACATCCCATCGAAAATGTTAAACTCATCGATTGTCAGTTTGCAAATATTAGAAAGGAAAATGTCTTTGAGTTTGTTAAGGGTTTGGTTTTGGAAGATGTGACAGTGAACGGAGAGGAATTACAACATACTGTCGGGATAAACCCCATTGACAGGGTTTTCATTTTTATTGCAAAAAAAGTATCTTAGTAATTTAAAGGCTTATCAACAAAACCTGATAAGTAAGGGTGGGAACTGATAAAAAGACTTTTGAGATTCTAAACCAAAAAGAAGCACTAATAAAGAGGAGAGTATCTCAGGAAGGAATTCAAGACCGGGTTAAAAATCTAATTAATAAACTAAATATTATGAAAAGAAGGAATTTCATCAAGCTTGGAGCAGCCGGTACCCTGGCTATTCAATTACCAAATGTATTTGCATCACCAGAACTGAGTGGCATCAAAGAGATTCCTATGCGAACATTAGGAAAGACCGGTGAAAAAGTTTCCATTGTCGGATTTGGGGGAATCGCTTTGAGAAATAATGGTCAGGAGTTTGCCAATGAACTGATTGCATCGGCCTATGATAAAGGGATCAGGTATTTTGATATTGCCCCTTCATACGGAGATTCCCAGGCATTGATGGGACCGGCATTCAAACCCTACAGGAAAAAAAGCTTCCTGGCATGTAAAACCGGAAAACGGGACAAGGCAGGGGCAGAACAGGAACTGAACGAATCATTGAGCCAGCTTCAAACCGATCGTATAGACTTATACCAGTTCCATGCTTTATCAAAAATGGAAGATCTGGATCAGATTTTTGGAGTGAACGGGGCAATGGAAACATTTGTCCGGGCAAGGGAAGAAGGGAAGATTCGTTTTATTGGATTTTCAGCACACAATGAAGAAGTTGCGCTGAAGGCAATGGATTCTTTTGATTTCGATACTATTCTTTATCCTATAAACTGTGCATGCTGGAATAATGGAAATTTTGGCCCTGAAGTATATGAAACAGCCAAGAAGAAAGGAATGGGAATTCTGGCTTTAAAAGCGGTGGCAAAAACAAGAGTTCCACAAAAGGAGAAACCCTATCCGAATATGTGGTATAAACCTTTTGAGGAAGAAGAAGAAATTGATCAGTGTTTGCGCTTCACCCTTTCAAAGGATATTGCAGCTACTGTTCATGCCGGAGACTCTGTTTTTATGAAAAAAACACTTCAGTTTGTGCATAATAACAAGGAAATTGCCCTCCCGGATGAAAACAAAATTAAGGATATGACAGAGGGAGTTAAACCCATTTTCACGCACCCTGAGCAGGGGTGAAAGGGATGTTATTTTTTATCACGCAGACTACTTATGAACCTTCTTAACGAACTCCTCCACCTCAGGAGATCCTCCCTGGTAAACCAGGTATCCGTTATAAGGCTCACGTTCAGTCATATCAGAACTAATCGGGGTAAGCATCATTTCTTTCACCTTTTCAGGATCATCCGTCTGACCCAATACCCAGCCTAATTTTACATAAGCTGTCTCCGGTAACATATTTCCCAGGGGGATCACCCCCTTTGCCATCATATCACGTCCGGTATCGTATACAAACATATGTACATAACCCCAGATAGTCTGGAGAGTCATAAATACTGAAACCCCTTTTTCCTGGGCATATGTAAGCGCCGGGTAGAGCTCTTTATTTACATGTCCTAAACCGGTTCCAATAATGATAATCCCTTTATAACCCATATCAACCATTGAGATCATGATGTCCGGTTTCATACCTGTATAATAATAAAGCATGGTAACGGTATCGCTGAAATAGGGTTTAATGCTAACTTCTTTATCTTTTCTTCGATGATTATATCCCTTTTTTATTGGGGTAAAGGAATCGCGGGTTACAATGGCTATGGGAGTATCTCCGATAGTCCGGAAGGTCGATCGATAGGAGGAATGCATCTTTCGCACACGTGTTCCCTGGTGTAAAAACCCATATTCGTCAGAGGTCGGACCAAACATACAAACGAGCACTTCAGCAATATCAGAATGACCTGCTGCATACATCGCATGCATCAGGTTCAATGCGGCATCAGAACTCGGACGGTCGGATGAACGTTGCGATCCTACCAGCACAATGGGAACGGGAGAATTTTGAACCATGAAGGATAATGCAGCAGCAGTATGTTGAAGGGTATCAGTGCCATGACCAATAACGATTCCGTCAATCCCGTTCTTAATTTCTTTTTCAATGGCCCTGGCTAAAGCTATATATTGCCTGGGACCCATGTTCTCGCTAAAAACGGCAAAAACTTTTTCTGTTTCAAGATTACAAATGTCGGCCAGTTCAGGAACAGCGCCATAGAGCTCACCCGGCGAGAAAGCAGGGATCACAGCCCCGGTTCTGTAATCCAGACGAGATGCAATTGTACCTCCCGTACCAAAAAGTTTAACCATGGGTAAACCTTCTGAATAAGGGAATTCTTTTTCCGGGATTTTATAGCTGGCTTTTTTGTAGGCAACTTCTTTCATATTTTTAATCGTTTCCACACCCACACCAATATTATAACCGGTAATAATTTTTAATACTATATGAAGGTCGTCGTCGTTTTCTGCCCATGGAAGAACAGTTCCATCAAATTTTACCCTTGTAGTTTCAATTTCACATTTACCCCATACACGCACTTTATATTTCTTCAGAATTTCCAGTGCTTTTCCTTTATAACCTTGAAAAATATCGTCAGACATTTTATTATTATTTAGTATTAAGTTCTGATAATAAGAATCTTAATCGCAGCATTTAGCTTTTAAATCCCTTAAACTGATATTTCCTGCCGCTGTTTTCCGCAATTCACCCATCATCCACCTGGTTTCTGCACCCGGATCGGTTGAGGTAGCTATTTCCTTATATTTCTCTTTTAAAAAAGGAATTCGGGCTTCAATTTCCTCCTTTGGAAGTTTTTTGAAATTGAGTGTGGTCAATATGGAATCAAAATCCATTTTAGGATGCCGGTAAAGTTCCCAAAGCATTTTCCTGGCTAATTCCAAATCCAGATTATTGTTTTTTAAATAGCGAAGCATGGCAAAAACCATAGGATATTTAAAATCTTTTGAAAACTTAGATTTGTTTTCAACATTACACAAGCGGTGAGCCAGAAAAATACCGGTCCATTTGGGAGTTATATCCAGTTCCTTTTCAATTTTCTCTATCAGGGGAATTAGATTTTTCTTCAGGAGATATTCCCAGGTATTTTCAGGAATACCCCAGCCGGCTAATTGCATGTAACGATCACAAATATCCACAGGCAGTTTTTCGCTGATGCTGTCAATGTATGCTTCTGTCAGCGGAATGGGTGCGGAGTCGGTATCGGGATACATCCTGTCAGCTCCCGGTAATACTCTTTCGAAAATGGTGGTCCCGTCTTTAAACGATTTCCTGGTTTCCTGCGGAACACCTTTCATGGCCAGGAGGCATCTTTCTTCAATGGTTTCCAAAGCGGTTTGCATATCTTCTTCAGGTCCCCAGATAATTATTTGAGCGTCTCCCACATTTGAGCCAAGTTTGCTTTTTATTTTATCTAATTTTTTCTCAGTAATTAGCTTATCAAACTGTTCAGAGTGGATCATGTTTGGTTTCTCAAGACATGCAATAACCTTCAGTCGGTTGATGATCTCATCTGCAAAGATTTGATTTGGTTGTGTGAAATGAGAAAGTATACCTTGAAAGTTGCTTAGGTTTACTGCGATGCATTTATGGCCAAGATCTTTTGCCTCCTTGATGGGTTTGTAAGTGAACTTAATTTTGTTTAAGTCTAATTCTTCAGAATGGATTTTCCAGTTGTCTTTATCGGGAATTTTATTTTTAAGAATGGATTTGATGTTTAAAAGGGCATATTGTCTGAAAGCTTCAACATGAGTTAGTTCCGGCATCCACTTGGTGCTGGGAACCCCTTTTATTTCCACACGACTTCCCCCTCTGCAACTTACATTTGTATCTGCCCGTGTTGATCCTTTTCCTGTTTCAACTTTTCCGGTACTTCGGTTAAGAAACCGGATATAATCCGCACCTTCTTTTACCTCATCAGGATTTGCAAAGTCAGGGTAGGTGACCGTTTCGATCAAAGGCATGCCAAGCCTGTCCGTTTTATAAGTCCTCCAGTGACCAATATCAGATATTTCCCTGCAGGAATCTTCTTCAATACTTAATTGAATAAGCCGGACTTTTTTGTTTTTAAGTTGAATTTCACCTTCCACCCCTAAAATTGCAGTTCTTTGGAAACCGGTAGGAATACTTCCATCCAGGTACTGTTTACGTGTAATATGAACTTCGCCAACAATATTTAATTTACTCAGCATTGAAATCTGAAGAGCATATTCGAGTGCTTCACGATTAATGGGAAAGGGAGGAGTGTCGTCTATTTCATAGGTACAGGCCGTGTCATTATTAATTCTGTAAAGGATATTCTTTTTTGTTTTAAACTCCATTAAAGCGGTCCCGTCATATTCGCCCAATTCGCTTAGGGTGGGCCTCATATGACGGATTATCTCGGCATCAAAATTATCATTTGTCTGGTATAAACCGGAGGGACAATTACAAAACAACTTTTTCTTTGTTTTTAATTGCTGGTGGACTTCCAGGCCGGACTTAAATCCTATTCTGTCGTAGTCAGCCTGGCTTGCCTCTTTTCGGCAAACATAAGCAATTGCCTTTTTGGTTTCTTCGTAATTCTTTTTCGGATCAAATGTCTGACTCATTGTTTTGTTATTTAATGCAGTCAACTGGGATAGTTAAAAATGCTCTCCAGGGCAAATTACATTTTAACCTTGCAAAGCTCAAACTGATTTTATCAATGCAATTGTAATAGATATCAGCTTAACTACCAAGTTCCCTGTTTTCAAACATGGGATTCTCAACATTGAATTCCTGTTTGTATTTGTCTAAATACTGGGAATTAAATCCGGTTTTTATGTTGATCCGGTCACAGCTTCAACACGAACCAGAGTGGTGAATACCTTCCGCAGGCTGCCATAATTTCTTTTAATTCTTAAAGCTGTCATTTTGAGAGCCAATGGAAGGAATTATAACTAAAAGAGCATAAGGTATGGGAGGTTTCTCCTTCAGCGAAAATATGGTCATCTTCCTTGCTGTGAAGCTGACAATTATCCTGCTTCTCGACTTTTTTAATAGGGTAGGTTTGCCGACATCCACAACCATTTCAATAGTTATTGGGTTACTTGGCGGTTCTGTTAGTGTTTCCAGGATGAAGGGAAATTCGGGTGAATATCAGGTCAACAGAAAATCATCAATTCCCTCTCAAATATTAAATTGAACTTTCGAAGAAGAGCTA
>CBDUPM010000205.1:0-5564 GCA_965369105.1 uncultured Bacteroidales bacterium
GCAGGGAATTGAATATATCCTGGGAATTTTAAAAAGTCAAAAATATGGCTGCATTAAAGATTTTGATGAAATTGATGCGGTAGGACACAGAGTGGTTCACGGAGGGGAAGCCTTCAAGGGAAGTGTTCTGATAACCAGGGAAGTTATTGCCAAAATGGAAGAATGTATTGATCTAGCCCCATTACATAATCCCCCAAACCTAAAGGGGATTTCTGCCATGACCAATCTATTGCCTGAAATTCCACAGGTAGGTACCTTTGATACCGCTTATCATCAGACTATGCCTGCAAAAGCCTATATGTATGCTATTCCTTATTCCCTTTATACAAAGCACGGGATCAGGCGCTATGGATTCCACGGTTCAAGTCACCGTTTTGTTGCCTCCCAGGCTGCCAAAATGATGGGAAAAGAAATGAAAGACCTGAAATTAATTACCTGTCACCTGGGAAATGGGGCTTCGATTGCTGCCATTCAGGGGGGAATGTCGGTAGATACTTCTATGGGATTAACACCCGTTGAAGGATTGATCATGGGAACCCGCACCGGGGATCTCGACCTGGGTGTTTTGATATATATCATGCAAAAAGAGGGGATCGATTCCCATACGGCCAACACCCTTATCAATAAACATTCGGGTATGCTGGGGATTACCGGAGTATCATCCGATATGAGGGAAATTGAAGATGCCCAGGCTGAAGGAAATGAAAGAGCAATTCTGGGATTGGAAATGTACCATTACAGAATCCGGAAATATATTGGTAGCTATGCAGCTGCGATGGGAGGAGTTGATGGAATTGTATTTACGGGAGGAGTCGGAGAAAATGGTCCTGAAACCAGGGAGGAAGTCTGCAAAGAACTGGAGTTTATGGGATTGGATTTTGATCCGGTTAAAAATGAAGGCTTAAGAGGAAAAAAGGAATTTATTTCCAAAGAAGATTCCCGGGTAAAAGTAATGGTAATCCCTACCAATGAAGAACTTGTAATTGCTACAGACACAATGGAACTTGTAAAAAAAGGATAAAACAATGCTCAGCAGTTTAGATCAGATTGTCCGATTAGCGGTAAATAAACCCAACCGGAGAATGGCAATTGCTGCCTCTGCCGATTTGCATGTTCTGGAGGCAGTAAAAAAAGCCACAGAAATGAATATCATTACGCCTGTATTTGTGGGTGATGAGAAAAAAACCAGGGAAATAGCCGGGAAATTAAATTTTAATATAAGTGATTTCACATGTATTGATGAAGCGGATGCCTCAAAAGCATCCTTTTTAGCAGTAAAAGCTATTTCTGAGGGAAATGCGGATATTTTAATGAAAGGGATGGTATCCACTGCCCCATTGCTGAAAGCGGTCTTAAACAAGGAGTATGGGCTTAAAAAGAGGGATACCTTAAGTCATCTGGCGGTTTTCCAAACCAGCTACTATCATAAGTTAATCGGGGTAACGGATGCGGCTATGAATATAGCACCCGAATTAAAGGAGAAAATACTTATTCTGGAAAATGCCACGGAGGTATTCAGGTCATTGGGGGTTGAAAAGCCGAAAGTCGGCATTATCGGCCCGGTGGAAATTGTAAATGAGAAAATACCCTCCACGACCGATGCAGCCATTATAACCCAAATGTATCACAGAAATCAAATTTCAGGATGCATAGTCGACGGGCCCCTGGCCATTGATAATGCAGTTTCATCTGCTGCGGCTGAATTAAAGGGAATTACATCAGAAGTTGCCGGTGACGCAGATATACTGCTTACACCGGATTTAAACAGCGGTAATGTATTGTACAAAACGCTGATATTCCTTTCTGACGGATTATCGGCAGCGGTAATCCTTGGGGCAAAAGCTCCTATTGTACTTACATCCAGAGCCGACAGCGAACAAAGCAAATTATATTCCATTGCACTGGCAGCTGCCATTTAATTATATAAATCATGGGACTCAAACAAATTCTTGCGATTAATCCGGGATCAACTTCAACTAAAATTGCCGTCTATACCAATACCAAAGTGGTATTTCTCAAGAGTATTCAACACGATCCTGAAGATCTGAAAAAATATAAAAGAATCGGTGATCAATATAGCTTCAGGAAAGAAATAATCCTTTCTGAACTGCAGCATGCCCAGATTGAAATGGATAAAATTGAAGCAGTGGTCGGACGCGGGGGATTAATCCGGCCCATTAAATCAGGGATCTATTCTATCAATGAAAAAATGAAAAAGGATCTCCAGGTGGGAATCCTCGGCCAGCATGCCAGCAATCTCGGAGGGCTAATTGCTGATGATATAGCTCATAGCCTGCCTAATGCCAAAGCTTATATTGCGGATCCGGTGGTGGTGGATGAAATGAATAAAGTTGCCAAAATTGCCGGACATCCGGAATTTAAGAGAATCTCTATCTTTCATGCCCTGAATCAAAAAGCCACAGCCCGTGCATATGCCAGACTTCTGAACAAGAAATATGAAGAACTGAACCTGATAATAGCCCACCTCGGAGGAGGGATTTCGGTTGGAGCTCATCAAAAAGGCCGGGTTATTGATGTCAATAACGCCCTGGACGGAGATGGACCCTTTTCACCGGAAAGAACTGGTGGACTTCCTGTTGGCCAGGTTGTCACCAAGTGTTTTGAAAGTGGGATGAACATCGATGAGATAAAAAAAATGATTAACGGTGAAGGCGGACTGGTTGCCTATTTTGGGACAAACTCTGCATACCAGATCGAACTGGCTGCTATGGAGGGAGATGAAAATGCCCGCCTGATCCAGGATGCAATGTCTTACCAGGTTGCCAAGGAAATCGGGGCCATGGGAACCGTTTTACAGGGTGAAGTGGATGGAATTATCCTTACGGGGGGAATAGCCAACAATCCGATGGTAGTTGAATATATAAAGAAAATGGTGACTTTCATTGCACCCGTTATTATTTACCCGGGTGAAGATGAGATGCATGCCCTTGCAATGAATGGCCTTCTGGTATTAAAAGGTGAAGTAAAACCCAAAATTTACGACGAGGAAAACTTTGTTACATAAGTCCGGAAATAATACATTTAGGGACTCATCAAAGCCACCGGAATAATCTTTCCATTCAGGTATTTATTGGCATTTAATGCAAAATCTGCAATATATTCGCCCATTTGGTCCGCGGTAAGAGCCGCCTGGTAACCTGGAAATGCTTCTGCCAGCATTTCGGTCTGAACCGCACCGATACACAATGCATTAAAAGATATTTCACCCTTATATTCTGTAGCCAGGCACTCTGTAAGCGCTGCAATAGCGGCCTTACTGGCACTGTAATGCGAAAGTCCGGGAAATTTGCCACTCCCCTGAAAACCTCCCATAGAGCTTATATTGACGACATGGGAAGCATCAGAATTTCTCAGCAGTGGTAATAATTCTGAAATCAATAATGCCGGAGCCTTGTAATTTACATTAAACTGAATATCGATTTCCCCGGGCGAATATTCAGAAAAAGCCTTAACGACTATCGCCCCGGCGTTATTTATTAAAATATCAAGCCTGTCAGCCTCCTCTGATAGTCTGTTCCTGATGTGTTTTGCTGACTCAGCATCCGTTAAATCAAATGGATAAACAGAAACCCGGGTATCCGGATTTATTTGAAGAAGTTCCTTTTTCAGGTTTTCCAGTGCGTTTTCATTCCTGGAGATGAGAAACAAATGATGATCTCCGCTTGTTATTATTTTACGGGCAATACCTTTCCCTATTCCTCTGCTTGCGCCCGTTATTAAAATATTCATATTAATTTATTTTTTGTATGTTTTATGTATGTTTTTTGAGTATAATTGAGTTATTAAAAGTATGGTTTAATTCCTGAAATATAAAATGGCTAAGATTAATTGTAGCATGAAAATACTTAAGGCTTTAGGATTACTGATTACCTCATTTTTACTGCTTAATTCAGGGCATGTTGCTTACGCGCAGGACGATACTGAATATGAAGTACCTTCCAAATGGTACCTTTCCCCTGATTTTGGCCTGGTTTTGGGCAATGTAACCAGTATTGAGGTAGCACCGGCAATCGGTTATCATTTAACCCCCAGGTTTTCCGTGGGCTTAGGAGGAAGGTATGAGTTTTTCAGACAACTGGATCCCTTTTCCAGGCAGGAAGTAATCCGGACAGATATCTGGGGTGCACGTGCTTTTTCAAGGCTTATGCTAATACCAAACCTGGATGAGATTTTGCCTTTCCGGATAGAAATGGGAATATTTGCACATGCTGAAATGGAAGCTCTTTACCTGGAAAAACTTTATTATAGCTTAAATCCGGCCCAGACAGAGGGTCGGTTCTGGCATAAGGCTGTCCTGACAGGGCTTGGAATTTCACAAAGAACAGGTGCCAGGTCATATGTTAATTTTCTTGTTTTATGGGATCTGACAAATACTTCAGCTTCTCCATATATCAACCCTATAATACGTTTTGGAATTCAAATCTATTTATAAAAGCAAATTATGAATCCTTATTGGTTAATTATTGCCGGATCCCTTATAATTGTCTTTAGTTACCTGTTTAACCTTATTTCTCAGAAAACCAGTATTCCCAGCGTTTTACTTTTGATAACCACGGGTATCATTATTCAACTCGTATTGAAATACAGCGGACAGGAATTACCTGATTTAAACCTGCTGCTGGAAGTCCTGGGAATTATCGGACTGATCATGATTGTACTGGAAGCCTCCCTGGACTTGAAATTAGGTAAAGAAAAGAAGACCTTAATATGGAAGTCCTTTGGTCTTGCTTTTTTCTCCCTTTTCCTTACTGCAGGGATCATATCAGTAATATTTATGCTTGTCTTCCAGGCAGATTTTAATGTAGCATTATTATACGCTATTCCGCTTTCCATTATAAGCAGCGCAATTGTTATTCCCAGTACGGAAACCCTGGAGGCAGTAAAAAAGGAGTTTATGATTTATGAAAGTACCTTTTCAGATATCCTGGGGATTATGGTTTTCTATTTTATCATTACCGCCAGTGAATCTCACAGCGGAGGTGAATTTGGCCTACATGTTGTATTGAATCTTGCCGAGACCATACTTATGTCTTTTGCAATCAGCTATTTATTAATATTTGTATTTCAAAAAATCCGTTCTGAATTAAAGCTTTTCCTTTTAATTGCAGTCCTGATCCTGCTCTATTCCATTGCTAAACTCTTACATTTATCTTCCCTCCTGCTTATACTTGTTTTCGGAATGGTTTTACAAAACAGGAACATCTTTTTCCCGGGCAAATTTAAAAAACTGCTGGATGAGAAAACCCTGGGAAATATCAGTAATAACTTTAAAATTATCACCCTGGAATCAGCTTTTGTGGTCCGAACCTTTTTCTTTGTTATTTTCGGACTGAGCATCAGCCTTGCCTCGCTGGCCAGTTTTAAGATATTCCTCATTAGCACTTTAATTTTGGGCGTCATTTATATTTCCCGATTCCTGATTTTCAAGCTTTTAAGAATGAAATCCATATTACCTGAACTATTCCTGGCTCCAAGGGGATTAATAACCATTCTTTTGTTTTATGCGATCCCGCAGGAACTGAAAATGACCGGTTTTGATCCGG
>CBDUPM010000206.1:0-5546 GCA_965369105.1 uncultured Bacteroidales bacterium
AAATTTCAGTTTCGCACAAAAGTCAGCATTTTATAATTTTGCTGATTATAAAGACGTACTTTTCCTTTATTCTGTTTTCAATATCCAATGGTTCAGGAAGAATTCGTATGATCTCAACTTCCTTAACTTCCGTCTTGTGGTAAAATATAAGGTGCCTGAATGCCCCGAAATCCAATAAATTTTCTGTTAAGTCTGAATAAAGTTTAGCTAAATCAGTCTTATTTACAGCTTCTATGCAATTTTCCAAAAGCAGACTATAGATTCGGTCAGCTTGATCATCGCTAGTAGCTTTAGTTAGAGACCTTGATATGAATTTTTCTTACACAGAGATGCAGGGATGGCAGGAACTAAAACCTCATTGAAACCTGGAGCTTAATTTATTAAAAATCAATAATTTTCTTGACTTTTACCCTTGCCTGGTCATATCTTTATATTACGAACCAAAACCAAAAAGATATGAAAACCAGCATCAAAATCCTGTTTACTCTGATTCTTTTTTCCTTTATTTCACCCGCCAATGCCCAGCTTGTCGACAATGGCGACGGAACCATAACGGATTACCTGACTCATTTAATGTGGATAAAAGACCCACTTTCCAGTAACCAGCTGAACTGGCAGGATGCCGGCACCTGGGTCAGTGATCTTCAAACCGGCGGCCATACCGACTGGAGACTTCCCGGAAACCAGGGGATGGAAGTAATCAATCTCTTTAGCTATTATAATGGTATGAGAGGAGAAGGACCATTTGAGAATATAATAGCCGATAATATGGTATGGACTTCTTCTACAGATCTAGTCACGGGTGAACCCTATGCTGTGAAAATAGTAAGTCTGGACAGTTATCATTTCGATCCTTCTTCCCAATTCTTTGCCTGGGCGGTCAGGGATATCCCTGCATCCGAAACCATTGACATTGATTTGTGGATAAAAGACTGGTGGAAGGACAAAGGAATTGAACCTTCAAGTCGTTCCGGTCAGAGTTGGGATATATATATAGAAAATGATTATGATTCAAAGATAGACCTCCCAAAGCAATATGATGTTCCCGGAATTAATACCAGTATCCATAACAGGGTATATGTTTATGTTCGCAATAATTCAGATGCTTATGTGCAGGCAAAAGTAAATTTATATGTTCACACCGATGAAGCTGATTTGTTTTCATCTCCCCATATGCAGAGTACTCAGAAAAGTGCATACATACATCCAAACTCCAGGAAACTGGTCAGTTTTGACAATAACAATCAGCCCCAAAACTACGACATCCTGTTTCATACTTTATACGCCTGTACTGAAAATAATTTATGCGATTTCATCGGGGCAGCGGTACACAATGAATTAGATCCTGTGCTGGATTTTTTAAATAATCCTCCCTATGATCCGAAATCTGATAATAATGTGGCTTCGGTTTCATTAAATTTTCTGGATAATAATATGGAAGGAAAAAATCCACATCTGGCTTGGAAATGGAATTTCAGGTTTGGATGGATAGCTTTGGCATTAGTTGCAGTTGCAGTGCTATGGAGTCTTGAAAGATATTTGATACGTCCCTCATACAGAGCTTATTTCAAAAAACATAGCGATGACTGATTCTCCCTGAGCCTAATATTGGAGTTTATCATTTCCATTTATCTGCCATTCGCATAATAACTGACCGGATATCAGGATCAGTATGAATGCTCATCATAATATCTTTCGGTTTAACTTCTTCCTGAATTTCAGGATGGACAAACTCATTAAAATGTTCCTGTGAAATCATTGAGAAACTAAAGATTAGTGTAATATCCAATATTTCATATACTTATAAACTTTAGGGGTGTCTGTTTTAAATTCCGGAATTAAGGGCTCAGTGTCTCCGGGGGGGTCAATAATCCACTCAGATACTCCCCGATATAGCTTTCCCTGAACTTCGATTTATATTGTTCTATATACCTGGGGTGATCAAAGACAATAATGGAATCAAACAAGCCTTCCTTTTCATTAATCTGTTTTAAAAATTTTGCATTCTTTTTACCCAGCACATAACAGGTTTTTCGGTCCACACCAAAATCTAACTGCTTTTTAAGGCTTTCCAGAATGAAAGGATACATAGCTGTGAATAATTCATCATAATCGTAATAATTGCAATTTACCCAATTCTCTTTATTATTCAGCTTTATAAATCCGAGCGGACAAACCGAGTTGATATAAAAGTTCCGGTAGAATTTTTTTACCCCACCATATGCTTCAATCAGCTTGTATATGAAAACTGAGGAAGGCTCGTGAGAATTCACTGATTCAATTTTTATTTTACAAATATCCACCAGTCGTTTCGTGTCTGTAAAGGGTATCCCGGTTTGTCCGGCTCCCAGTCTTCCCGGATTTATCCCCAGTATTATTTTTCTTTTATGGGTATCGCCGTAAAATTTTTCATAAAACTTCCCGGATATCGATAAGATCTCTTTGTTTTCCCTGAAGGGATTCATCACCTCTATGCCATTGGGAAGTTCCTGGCTAAAATCAAGTTCATGATTGAATTGAATCACCCTGGCCGCAAATGTGGTCGTAGGAGTATGGTTGTTTTTCAATGGGTTTCAGAATTATGAGGACTTTCCCCGGTTCAAATGCCAATATCAGTGTCCAAATGCTAAATCTATGATGGTGGACGGATCTTTTGTTATCCTAAAGTTAGGATTTTTTATAAAAGGTCCACAGCACCCACAGTACCAACAGTACCAACAGTACCAACAGCACCAACAGCACCCACCCAATATCCCTTAAAATTCACGAAATTCACTTCCTGTCACCTCCTGTATCAATGCTTCGGGCGGATAAAATTCCTGTCTTTCAATCTGCATTTTCCCTGCCTTACCTACCTGGCAATACCGACAGGAATAGGAACATACTTTGGGCGGAATATTGTTAATTCCCAAACTGTTTCCCAATCTTCGGGAAGGCACAGGGCCAAAAACTTTCAGGTCATTCTGAAATATTTCCAGAGCCATATGCTTTATTTCTGAATCCTTTTCCATGCCTTTATCAGTTGTTGACTTGTAATTGAGTCAGGCTTATATTCCACCATGCTTTTCCCATGTATCATTGCCCTGACCATGTCTTTATCCAGTGGAATGTTCGCGATAACCGGAATATCTTCCGATTTTAAGTAGTTCTTTATTTCAGATGCAATCTCCTCTGAAATATTTGCTTTATTGAGTATGGCATATAACCGGACTTTGAAGTTTGCCGTTAATTCGACCAGCCTTTTAATATCGTGAAATCCGGATCTGGTGGGTTCTATCACTAAAATAACGATATGGGTTCCGCTTAAGGATGAGATAGCAGAACACCCTATTCCCGGTGGTCCGTCGTTAATGATATAATCAGCACCGGTTTGTTTTGCAATTTCTTTGGCTCTTTTTCTCACCTGGCTAACCAGTTTACCGGAATTTTCTTCACCCGGACCCATACGGGCATGAACCATTTTCCCGAAGCGGGTCTCAGATACATACCATTTATTTTTACGGCTTCTTTGGGATGTAATTGCCTGTGCAGGGCATAATCGCTCGCATAAACGACAACCCTCACATTGATAGGGATTGATCTCTAAATCCCCTTTTGAATTATAATGAATAGCGTCAAAACGGCATTCTTCCTTACAAATTCCACAAAGAGTGCATTTATTGCTATCGATAGTAGCCATCCATGCGCCGTAAAAAGTATATTCTTCTTTGATATCCGGCCTCAGTATCAGATGTAAATCAGCGGCATCCACATCATTATCACAAAAAACCGCGTTTTCTGCAATTGCAGCCAGGGCTGCTGTGATGCTGGTTTTTCCGGCACCCCCTTTACCACTGAGAATGGTAATCTCCTTCATATTTTATTATTTCACGTTCCAGTCTCCGGCCAATTTGCCGGAAAGATTCCTGAATATCAGGTCTTATGTTCCGGATTAAATTTCCGGCAGCGTATTCCGATGCAAAGGCATCATCATAAGCGATTTCCCCTAACAGATCAAGTCCTTTTTCATTCATGTAATCATAGACTTTATTATCTCCCAGCCCTGCTTTGTTTACAACTATTCCAAAATCTTTCCCGATATCCTCTAAAAGCTCCACGGTAAGTTTCAGATCGTGCAATCCAAAAGGAGTAGGTTCCGTAACCAGCACAATATAATCGGCATCTGCTACCGTTTCCACTACCGGGCAACTGGTTCCGGGAGGTGCATCAAATAGTAAAAGATCTGCATCCCGGTTCACTTTTTTCTTAAGCTCTTTGATTAACATGGTCTGCATGGCAGATCCGATTTTCAGCCTTCCCTCAATGACACTGTCTCCCACTCCCACATCATATTCCTGAACCCTGCCAATCAGGTCTGGTCTTTCAGAAATAGCAGAAAACCGGCATGCCTTGCTGCATGCCCCGCATGAATGGCATAAGCTGGGATTTACCTCGGCAAAGGGTATGGGCGGCAGGACCACTATGGCATTAAATTCACAATACTCCACACACTCCCTGCAATAGGTGCATTTGTTGGTGTCAATTTCCGGTACCATTTGGGAAATGTCCCAGCTGTTCCTTAAGCCGGCCCCGGTAAAAAAAATGATATCATTGGGTTCTTCTACATCACAATCGACCAGTTGCACCTTTTTGCGATTATTTTCAGATAATGAATGAAATAAACAGACGGATACCGTTGTTTTTCCGGTTCCTCCCTTGCCACTGGCAATAGCTATTTTTACCGGCATAATCCGATCCTCCCTGCGTTCCTGTCAGCGGCCATTCCCAAATCCCCGGCCACGACCTCTGCCTCCCGGCTTATTTCTTCCCATTCCTCGACCTTTTCCCCTGCCGGGAAGTAAATCCCGGTCAGAATCATTTTCCTTTTTACATTTACCCATTCCGCGACCTGTTTGAGAACCTTTCCCCTCCGGGCCTGTTCTGTCTAAACCTGGCATCATAACCTCCTTTTTTAATGATTTAACTTCTGTATGATATTTTCGATGGTAAGATCATCCTCCTGCATAATGACCATTTGAATATTGAATCGTTCCAATAAATCTTTTGCCTTGGGACCAAAATCGCCCGAGATTACTTTTCCGGCCTCCAGCTCTATAATTTTCTCTGTTGTTTTTGTGCCAGCACCGTTTTGGGCTTCAGCATTCATGTTTTTAAGAAAGCTTACCTGAGCGGTTTCCTGGTCATATACACAAAACCATGCCGCTCTTCCAAAACGCTTGTCAAATGGAGAAGATATCTGATCTCCCGTCGATGTAATTACAGTTTTCATTCTTCTTTTTTATTATTCCTGTTTTATCTGATTCATATATAAGTCAATGCATTTCGCTTCAATGTAAGGCCGGGGTAAAATGAGGTCAGTAATCCTTTTCAAACCAATCAGGAATTCCCCGGAATGGCAATTCACCGATGGATTTTTTTTTGCTTTAACTCAACCGGTGCTTTTTAAAGCTTACGAGCTTTCAAACCGGAAGCCGAAACCACATTTCTGAATCTTCCGGATCCTGGCATAGACTGATATTAAATTATAATGAGAATATTCTCATTAC
>CBDUPM010000207.1:0-5532 GCA_965369105.1 uncultured Bacteroidales bacterium
CCGCCATATTCTGCCAGGATAGTATATTTCTTTCCTGCTTCTCCAGGGAAATCATATGCCTCATAAATAACAGGAGGAAAATAATTTTCATTTTTTCTTAAATTCAGAATAGTAGTATCATTTTCATGGATCAGACTAAGCTTTGCCCTGCTTAAAACCAGATTCCGAATAGAAGCGGAATCTAAAGTGGAGAAAAAGGGGGCATTGGATGTAAGCAAAACGGAAGCATAATCCCCCGATTCAATCCAGCCATCAATCACAATCTTGTCATCGGGCTGCCGGATGTTAAGTTCAAGATTGGGTTCACAGCCCGATATGACCAGAACACCCCAAAAAAGAATACTATATTGAATGAATTTTAACATTTTAAAATTTAAAACTATAACTGATGGATGGAATAATGGGAAACAAGGAAACAAACTCGGGATTCACTTCGAGTTTATAATTTTCAATATCGGCTTTTGTTTCAAAATACATATAAAAAGGATTAAGACGGTTATACGCATTGTATACAGAAAAGACCCATGAGGAGGTATTTCCCGACCGGGTTTGAACTTCCCGCGTCAATGATAAATCGAGCCGGTGATAAGCAGGCATCCTGAATCCATTGACCTCACCGTATTCATTCACAAGATTTCCCTGGATTATATACCTGGCCGAGGGAATGGTAAGGGCACTGCCTGAAACATAGACGAAAACCAGGGATGAATGCCATTTTTTGTTTATTTTTTTAATGAGAGCCAGGGATATGTCGTGTCTCCTGTCATATTTTGCCGGGTAAATTTTACCATTGTTCAGCTCTTCAAAATCTTTCACTGTCCTTGCCAGAGTATAACTAATCCATCCCGTCAGGGACCCTTCCGGTTTTCTGAAAAAGAATTCGGTCCCATATGAATAAGCTTTCCCGATCGCTATATTTTCCTTCAGGGTCATATTTACCGAATTATTTATTATTCCCCTCAAAAACTCTACCTGATTTTTACTTTTCTTGTAATATATTTCAACAGAGGATTCAAACATATTTTGATTGAAATTACGGTAATAACCCAGACTGTACTGATCACCCGACTGGGGCAGAATATCTTTTGAACTGGGTAACCAGATATCGGTGGGCAGGGAAACGGAGGATGAGGTTGCCAGATGAACATATTGGGTTAACCTCATAAAAGAGGCTTTCACAGAACTTTGCTCATTTATTCGGTAATTAAGAGAAAAACGGGGTTCCAGGTTGTGGTAAAATGCTATGGATTCTCCGGAAGAATAACTGATGGAGTCTGTAATTTCTCCCAGACCGTTTTCTAAATATTCCTTGTAGGGACCAACCTGATTATAGATGGAATACCTTAGTCCGCCGCTAATTGACCATTGATTCCAAAAATACTGTGCTTCACCAAAAAGCGCACCTTCAGCAGAATACAGTTTATTAAAATTTAAAAAGTCAATAATAAAATTCCCTGCATTTACATCCACTTCATTTGGGGTGAAGGAATGCGCGATTCCTTCCAATCCTCCATAATACTTTGCATTTGAAGTGATCCGGGTTAGTAAAACTTTATATTTTATGTCGCGGGCAAAAGAATTCATTGCAAATGAGTACTGGGATTGAGATCCATTCAGGTTAACATGATATTTGCTTATTGAAACAGAATTTTCCATCAGGAAGCTTTCACTGAAACTATGAAGCCAGTTAATGGATGCCAGACTATTTGACCACTTGAGTGAATTTTCAAGATCGACATCATCGCGGTAATAATGGTAGTTATCCAGGCCGCTGAACAATGATAAACTCAATCGGTCTTTTTTACCCGGACGATAGGTGATCCCACCGTTGAAATCATAAAAATAGTAATCACTGTTATTTATAAAAGGTGTATTCTCCTGCAGGAAAGGTTTAATGGCAGGTTTAACAATTAAATCGAGATAGGTAGTTCTCCCGGCCAGATAGAAACTTCCTTTTCCCCCCGCAAAGGAGTTTTTTAAGGTCAATCGGGAAGAAATCAGTCCTGCCTGCCCTGATACCTCCAGCGAATCACTGTTTCCGGAAATGGTATTTACTTCAATAACACTTGATAATCTTTGACCATAACGGGAAGGAATGCCCGCTTTCAGAATTTTAACATCCCGGATTATATCCGGGTTGAATACAGAAAAAAATCCTAACAGATGTCCCGGATTATAAACAGTTGCCCCATTATACAATACAAGATTCTGGTCTACATTTCCACCTCTGACAAAAAAACCAACTCCAGCCTCTGTGCCGGATTGCACTCCGGGGGTAAGTTGCAGAAACCTGATCGGATCGGCTTCACCAAGGAGAGAGGGGAGAAGAGATATTTCATATTGGTTCATGCTGATTTCTCCCATGAACAGGGAGGAAACCAGGTCTTTTTCTGAATTTTGAATAATTTGTGTTTCTTCTAATACAACAGATTCTGATTTTAGAAAAAAAATGATCTCTTTATCTTGCAAAACTATAATAGAAGTATCAAGGCTTTTATATCCAAGAAACGATACTTTAAGTTTATTTTCACCTTTTTCAAGTTCAAGTTTATAAAAACCATTATTACCGGAAACACTTCCTTTTCCAGTCGTGATGTTAAAAATATTTGCACCCTCAAGGGGTCTGGAATTTGCCAGGTCAAATACTTGACCGCTCAGAGATAACTCTTGTGCATTAATAGATTGGGTAGATATTATTAGCAAGAGATATAATACTGAACTTATTAAGCTGATATATGGTATACAAATTTTCAATATCCTTTAGTCTCATTTACCATTGTTAACAAAATTTAAAAATACACACGATATTTGAGAAGTCAACTATATACGCATTTGACTTGTAAAATAATATTAATATTTGAAATGGTTTAAAACCTTTTAAGCTATTCAGTCCTTCTAATTGCTTTATAAATTATTTTTTGGTTAAATAACAATCTGAATTATTGAGATACAGGTTATGATCATATAAATTATACCCGTGGAATATTTGACCTTTATAAATTATAATTTAACTTACAGTTAATTTTATTTATGGAAACAGGAAAGCTTATAATTTGTTTTTTCATGCTCTCATTATGCGGAGTGATTGATGCTCAGAACCTTAAAATGAAAAGCGATAATGATTTTTCAAACGAAATAATAAAATTTATTGCTCAATATCCTGATAAGACCGGCGATAAAAACAATAGCATAAAAACTTTTTTCAGCGAAATCATTTTTGGTAAAAAGGCCGGGCTTATTCGAAAACCTGTAAGTTTGGTTGCGGCAAACCCTGATCATTTCTGGCTTCTTGACCAGGGAAATGGAGTTTTGGTTGAAAGAACAGATAATACTGGTAAGATTCCACAGGCTATCATCAAAAGCAAATTAACTTTTCAGTCATTGGTGGGAATTTGTGATATTCAGGGAAAGGATTTGCTTTTCACAGATTCAAGAGAGAATAGGATTTACAGATATTCCATACAAAGTAAAAAACTTGAAAGTTTCAATGACTCTCTTGTATTAAAACAACCAACCGGTATAGCATTTAATATAATTACGAAAGAATTATGGCTCATTGAAACATCTGCACATCGTTTAACTATTCTCACAAAAGAAGGAAAGGTGATCCGGCAGATCGGAAAAAGAGGATCTTCTGCCGGTAATTTTAATTTCCCAACGCATATATGGATTGATGATGGTGGTAAAGTATATATTGTGGATTCTATGAATTTCCGGGTCCAGGTATTCAGCTCAAATGGGGAATTTCTTTTCGAATTTGGCGAGGCTGGAGATGCCACCGGTTATATGGCCAGACCCAAAGGAATCGCGACGGATTCAAATGGGAATATTTATATTGCGGATGCTCTATTTCATGTCATTCAGATTTTTGATAAATCCGGGAATTTTCTTTATTATTTTGGATCGCAGGGGCAAGATGAAGGTCAATTCTGGATGCCTTCAGGAATTTATATAGATAAAAACGATTATATTTATGTTGCGGATAGTTATAATGCAAGAATTCAGATTTTTAAGCTGGCAATGCAAACCCATCCATGAAAAGAAAAATCTTCATAGTAATTCTTTTTATTTTTATTCTGATAGCAGGAAGTAATGCGCAATCCGTTGTAAACAGTTTGCATAATCTTTCAGCCAGCGGACCGGGGGATGTAATCGCAAGCACAGAATCAGAAGTGTGTATTTTCTGTCATACTCCTCATAACAGCAGACCGGTAAGCCCTCTCTGGAACCGGAATGATCCCGGGATAGTGTATACCCTTTATAACAGCTCTACGACACAGGCGGCTCCCGGCCAACCCGATGGAGCTTCAGTTCTTTGTCTTTCCTGCCACGATGGAACTATTGCTCTGGGCAATGTATTGAGCCGAAGTATGGATATAGATTTTACGGGAGGGATTACTACTATGCCACCCGGATCAAAAAATATGTCTACTGACCTTTCTGACGATCACCCTATTTCCTTTCTTTATAATTCTGCCTTAGCTGCAAGCGATGGGCAATTAAAAGATCCTTCGGCAATTTCCCATCCGGTATCGCTTGAGAATAATAAGGTGCAATGTACTTCCTGTCATGATCCGCACAATAATTTATACTCCGACTTTTTATTGGTAAGCACCCAGTTCTCTGAGCTATGTTTTCGTTGTCATGACCGAAATTTCTGGGGAGGTTCCAGTCATAGTACCTCTACCGCTACATGGAATGGATCGGGGGCGAATCCATGGCCTCATACTCCCTATGAGACAGTAGCAGAAAATGCCTGTGAGAATTGCCATAATCCGCATAATGCTGAAGGAGAGTGGCGATTGATGAATTATTTTGCCGAAGAGAGCAATTGCCTGGTTTGCCATAATGGGAATGTAGCTGCAACAAATATTGAATTGCAAATCGCTAAACAATACTCACATAAAGTTTATGATTATAGTCAGTATAATCTTGAACATAACCCGACAGAAGATGCACTGGTAAGCACTCAGCATGTTGAATGCGAAGATTGTCACAACCCTCATGCAAGCAGAAACAATCCGGCTGTGGCTCCATTTGCAAACGGATTCATTGAAAATGTAAAGGGAATCGATCAAAGTGGAAATCCGGTATTCCCGATTCAATATGAATATGAATTATGTTATCGCTGCCACGCCGATAGTCCAAATAAGCCCTCAGGCACCATTTCAAGGCAGGTGGAACAGAATAATGTCAGACTGGAATTTGCAACAGGGAATCCTTCATTTCACCCGGTATCAGGGCCCGGACAAAACACCAACGTTCCAAGTCTAATTTCACCGCTGACAGAATCAAGTGTAATCTATTGTACGGATTGTCATGCCAGCAATGGCACCGGTTCGCCCGACGGACCCCATGGTTCCATATATCCGAATATTCTTAAGTACCGCTACAGCACAGCTGATTATACAGTGGAAAGCTATTCAAACTATGAATTGTGTTATCGATGTCATGACAGAACCTCTATTCTTGATGATGAGTCCTTTGATGACCATAAAAAGCATATTGAAGAAGAGGACACCCCTTGTAGTG
>CBDUPM010000208.1:0-5529 GCA_965369105.1 uncultured Bacteroidales bacterium
GGAACTTTTATTATTAAATTAGCTGTTGAAGATCATGAATTAATTACCAAGATTATTAAATAAGAATTCTATTTAACTAATTATAAAATGAAATTAAGACCTTCCGATTGTTAGTCGGAAGGTTTTTTTTTCTTGAAGAAAACCATTCCAACAGTAAATGGAATTATTGACTCAAACATCAAATCCAGCGACCTTGATTATTGGTTATGGTTCTTGACAGACCTCGTAAACCTGCTGGACCAAGTACTTTAAAAGTGGTTGATTTATCGTTTCGGTTTGAATAAAAAGCGCATATGTAAGTCTATCAAAATAAATTTTCAAACCCACTTTAATAATCAGATTAAAATTGAAATATATAGTCAATATGTGTATAATCTGTATTACTGCCTAATTAGTTCAAAAATCTGAAATAATGGTTACATAAGGTTTCACAATAATTTAATTACTTGGATATAAATTATATCAAGAAATCAATTTTTATGAAATGAGACAATTAGCCTTATCAATCCTACTCTTATTCGCAACTTTTCTTTTATCAGCACAACTCAAACACGGACTTCGTGATGAAAAAGGCCGACATGTTATTGGTCGGGGATTTGTTGTGGTAACCAATAACAGTTATTTCACCAGCGATGACTATACCCGAATGGTACGCCTGGGAGCCAATTATCAGGTTGTTCGCCTTGAGTTGGGGAAATTAAGCAATTTTCCGGAAGCCAGTTTAGACCCTGAATACCTGTTGAAATTGGATTCCCTGGTTCAGTTAGGAAAAAATGCGGGTATTAAAACGGTGTTCAAAATGACCGTTTATGGTGTCGGGAAATTTTCCTGGGAGAGTTTCTGGGAAAATGAGAATGATGTTCAACAAACCTATCTGGATGCATGGAAAGTGGTGTGGAAACGATACAAAAATGAAAGTTTCGTGAAAGGATATGACCTGGTGAATGAACCACGAAAACTCACAATGGATATTTCATATGACGATTTAACAACAAAGTACCTGCTCCCTCTGTATCAGCAATTGATTGATGAATCACAGAAAATAAATCCGGATAAACAATGCCTGGTTCAATCCATTTTTATGAATAAGGGAGAAAAGGTAAATGGCAATCAATACGCTGAAATAACCGCTCCCTTAAATCGGAAAAACATACTGTTTGCCCCTCATATTTACCAGGAGAAAAAAGAGCTGGTGAAACCAAGTTTATTGAGGTTTGAAAAAGAATCAGCTGTGTTGACCGCTCCTATTTTTATCGGTGAGTGGGGGTTTCCTACTTTTGAGACAACGGATTTAAATATGACCGGAAGGCAAGGACAATTAAACTATATGGATTTTTATATCCGTACAGCAGAATTATTCGATAGCTTAGGTTTTAACACCATCAAAGCATGGTTTTCAGGAAATCCCAGGATGCAGAATTTTTTACCCGGAGGTCGCTCTACATGGGCAATTTTTGCAGATAAGCATGCAGTTGGAACAGTAGAACGAAAATATATTACTGATATCATTGCCCGGCCCTATCCCCAAACCATCGCCGGAGATATTCAATCCTTTAAGTACGACTTTGCCACCCGAAGCCTGGATGTTTATGTAAAAAGCGATAATAGCAAGGGTGCTTCGCAAATTTTTATAGGAGCCAACAGACATTACCCTGATGGATTCTCAGTTGTGATAAACGATTCATTTGTGTTATGTCACAATCCTTTAAAAACTATCGGTTTGGAAGTGTTTAAATCAAATGGCAAAAGTAATCCGGCAGATTTTGTCTGGGACGAAACCAGGCAGCAATTGCTCATTCAGAAATGGCCCGAAGACAAATCAGATATACATATTCGAATAGTTCCGGGCATTAATAATTAATATGCTTTTGCCGGATTAAGCTATTCAAATACTGATATCTGAAACTCTGAATGATTCATTGAAAAAACAAGATGCAGATAGCATTTTAAAAAGTTTTTTTCATAAAAAATATAGGATGAAATATAAAATTCTTACATGGCTTGTAATTATACTCCTGTTATTTAATAATTTACATGCGCAAAATGCAGAAAAGCATATAAAGCGGTTGATAGGTGAGATAGATCAGGAATGGATCAATTCTATTAGTGAATCAATACCCACAAATCAGATTGAATACACATATCGAAAAGCTCCGGGATTTAATAAAACCTCGGCCGTAGCCAGAAAACAAGCTTCGCTTAAACAAGCCTGGGTTTTTTATAAGAATATTTTAGGTGAAGAGAAATCAGAACCGGTGGAAGTTCAAATTCCTCATCATTTCGAAAAAAACAGAAATTACAATTCCGCCTGGTATGTTTCAAAATACGAAATCAACAAACAACCTGATAAACGTTATTTTTTAAAACTGAACAGAGTTGAATTATTAAGTATGATATATGTGAATGGACAACGATGTGGTTCACATATCGGGGCTTATACTCCCTTTGAAATCGATGTAAGCGATCAACTGATTTCAGGTGAAAATGTGTTTGCAATTTTTGTGTATGATAAAAGCAGTGCAGTAAATAATGACAGGCTTATCACACAGGTAGGTCCTTCACGCCTGAAGGCCGGAAAACAAGGTTTTAATCTGTCTGGTGGAATAGACGATATTCCTGTTCTGGAAGTTCGTGAGAACTCATATATCAAGGACGTTTTCGTTAAAACCTCAACCCGAAATAAGGAAATTGAAGTGGAGTATGAGATCTCTGCTCTTAAAAATCATTCTTCAGACTATAAAATCTCTTTTGAAATTCTGAAATGGTCTGATGGCGAAAAGCTTGAGTCCATAATACCTAAAGTAGAGGGTAAACAATTTTCTGATGGTGTACAATCTGTAAAAGCAAAGTGGGACAATGCCAATTTGTGGAGCCCTGATCATCCCAATTTATATGTATTGCGAACAATTCTGGAAAGTGATGATTCAAAGGATATTATTGAAACCCGCTTTGGCTTCCGGGAGTTCTGGATTGAAGGAAAAACTTTTATGCTAAATGGTATTCCAACCCGTTTACGGGGAGAGTCGCATTACCACCCGATGACCCGGGGTGTGGATTTTCATCGCGAAGTTTTCAATATGCATAAAGAAACTTTTGGTTCAAATGCTTGCAGGGTTCATGCTTTCATGCCACATGGCGACATATTTCTGGGTGCCGACGAAGCAGGGATTTTAATTATAAATCAATCGGCAGTGTGGTCGGTGAACGGGCAATTGTATGCCAAAGGGGGAGAAGAATTGTTGAGTAATCTTGAGCAAGAATATGAAGAATGGGTCAGACGCGACAGAAACTGTCCATCTATTATAATATGGGATGTTGAAAATGAAATGCTGCGGTTTAACTTTGATTTGCACCTGCCATGGATTTCTAAATTACCCGGTTTTGTGAAAAAATTTGATTCCACCCGACCAATAAATTATTCAGGCGCAGGTTGGTTTAGTCCCGATCAGGATATGGTTTCATTGCATATGCAGGACAATTATGCCAGAATCATGTCGGATTGGAAAGAGAAGGATTCAAGACCATTAATCACGGGTGAATTTTGGGTGGGTGCCAGAGCAGATCAACGTTTGCCAAGTGCCCCCGAAATAAAATCGGTGCATGAAAGATACGTGGAAGAGGCTGCTACTTATGAGCGAAATATTTTGGAGATGCGTAATTTCGGAATTTCAGGAACCATGCCATTTCGAATTTCGATTCTCGGATTCAAGCAAATTCCACATAATTTAGCAGGTTACAATTTTACACCACCAAATACCTTGGAAAAGGAGAAGCGACCTCAGGAAGTATTGCAAAAACTAAGGCACGCTTTGCAACCCGTGACCATTTTCTTTTGGCCCCGTGAAACCTATTGTGAGGCTGACATAAGCTTTGAAAGAGAGCTGGTAATCTGCAACGATAGTGAAAACAAAGGCAGTTTTGATGTTGAGTGGAAATGGGATAATCAAACAGCAAACGTAGAAACCTTGGAATTGGAACCTGGGGAACAGAAACGACTTATCTTAAATACAACTTCGCCCGACAAAACTACCAGCATAATGGCCATGGTAAAAAGAAACAATGAAATCCTTTCGGTCGATACACTTTTGATAAATCCTATTCGGCAAGCTGAAAAGAGGTCTGTAAAAAGTTTACAGGTATTTAAAGATGAAAATTTAGTGAGAATATTATCAAGTGCTGGTTATAATGCATACAGTGAAATAAACATTCCCAAGGTTGAAGACAATGTTTTGTGGGTAATACCTGAGTATGCGAATAACCGGGAGCTGGAAGCATTAAAAGATGACATTCTAAGCTACCTGGATGAAGGTGGAAATATTTTGTGCTTAAAACAGGAACAAATGCCCACATGGTTTCCGGTTCGCTTTCAGTTCTGGTCGGCAAGCCTGGTCCATCTCCACAGCTATGAAGCCATGGGCTGGAGCGGATTAAATAAAGATTTACGATATGCTAAGTATGCCACCATTCTTGCCCCATCTCACCCGGTTTTTACAGGAATAGAAGATCCTTCTTTGCATTTATGGGATGAGTTTGACGGACGGGTTGCCGACGATGCTTTCTCCCGACCCAATAGCGTTGGTAAATATGAGCAGGGAAATTGGAGGCCCTTAGCTGCATCAGCAAAAAATACACAAATGAGTTTGGCAGAAATCTTTTACGGAAAAGGAACAATGCTTGCCTGTCAGCTTCATGTAATAGATAACCTGGAAAATCCACAGGCCAGGAGGTTATTTGATAATATTTTGAGTTATTTATCAACAAATAATCCAAATGCTTTAGATAAAAAAGTTGCGATTACAGGAAACCTGAATTCAGAGAATATATCAGAATTAACGGGTGCAAATGAACAATTCTTAGTTGGCGATAAAAACACCAGGTATATATTGGCATTTGATGGAGCAAATCATCAGGAAATAAAGGACTGGGCGGCTAAAGGTGGAACAGCTATTGTGTTTTCCAATAATGTATCAGCTGGTTTTGATGGAGTTACCATCGCCATAAATGAAGGAGATAAATATGTAGCTACGAAAGTAAACGAGCATCCATTGCTTATGGGAATTTCATCGGGGAACTTTAAGGAGACTATCTCGAAAGGATACTTTACAGCTATTCCTGCTAATGCAAGCCTTCTTATGCAGGGTTTTGTTGGGTTATCAAATTTATGGCGAATTGAAGAGGCCGGACCCGTAATGATTTTAATCCCATACAAAAAAGGTGAAATCATATTGTCAACCATCAGTATTGATTCCCAATCAAATAATCATTCAAAAGAATTTTTACGTCAAATTCTTAGCAATATCGGGGTTCCGATTCCTTTTGCTAAGTCATCTACTGATATTGTCCTAATTAAGAAAACTGTTCCAATTACTGTTGATGGAAAACTAAACGAATGGTTGGATGATATGGACGACCGCAATGTTTCAAAGTATGTTCATGCGCAACCGATTTACCTGACATCGCAGCAAACAATTGAAGGCCCTGCAGCGTACGACCTTAGGCTTTCAGGGATTAATTATTTTTTATGGAATC
>CBDUPM010000209.1:0-5514 GCA_965369105.1 uncultured Bacteroidales bacterium
AACAGCATTTTATATAAGGCCTGTTGTCAATGATAGTCTCATCAATATAAATCTTTTTCATACTTTAACATTTAAAAGTTGAACTTCTTTATTATATATGTAAAAAATGAAGAAAAATCAGCATGGGAAAACTGATTTTTTATAAACTTGGATACTCAGAAAACAGATTTATGTGCCGTATTTATTTATTACCGGCAATCAAAAAGGAAAGTATTATTCATCGGAAAACTGCTTCAGCATAGCCCTGTAGGACGAGAATACCTTGGCCCGGGAGACAAAGCCTAAATATTTTCCGTCCTGTAATACAGCAATATTGTACCTGCCACTGTCATGAAACTTGCGGGCCACTGCCTCCATAGGCTCGTTCAGACCAATGGTATACTGAGGCATGAACATTAAATCACGCACCTTTGTGGTTTCATACCGGTCGCTTTCAAACATAATATTCCTGATCTCATCCAGTTTTACTATTCCCTGGAAATACCCTTCATCATCTACAACCGGAAATACATTTCTCTTGCTTCTTTTAATGACCTTAACCAGGTCTCCCAGACTGTCGTCCGGATGAATTTTGTTGAAATTTTTTTCAATCAATTCTGAAACATTCATCATTAACAGGATATTTTTATCCTTGTCGTGGGTCATTAGTTCGCCCCGCTGGGCCAGCTGCACAGTGTAAACCGAGTTCTTTTCAAATAAACGAACCGTACCATATGAAATAGTGCTTACCAGCATCAAGGGCATGAATAATTCGTAACCTCCTGTAAGCTCGGCAATAAGGAAAATTGCCGTAAGCGGAGCATGGATGACCCCGGCAATGGCGCCGGCCATCCCAACCAGGGCAAAATTGCTAACCGGGATATCTGCTCCCAGCTGATTCATTAACAAGGCAAAAAATAATCCGGCATTTACCCCCGTAAACAGGGAAGGTGCAAAAATACCTCCAATTCCTCCTGCCGCAAATGTAAGCGAGGTGGCAAAACTTTTGAAAAGAATGATAAGCAATAATAAAATCAATACTATCCAAATATTGGATGATATGGATTCATAAAAAGTATCATCAAAAATAAATAAATAATCCCCCTGCAAACTCCTGTTGATATTTTCATAACCTTCCCCATACAAAGAAGGAAGAAAAAATATGATGACCCCCAGAATGCCTCCGGCTATAAGCAACTTTTTATATACATTGGTAATCTTTGCAAACCTGGCCGAAATAAAATTGTAGACCCGGGTGAAATAAACACTTAACAAACCGGTGAATATCCCCAGGAAAATATATAAATGAACTTCCGAAAGCTGAAAGTGATCGGTAATCTCATAGGAATATAATACATTCTGTCCTGTAAGCAAATAGGAGGTAAGACCTGCTGTTGCCGAGGCAATCAGTAAAGGAATCATACTCCAGACTGTCAGATCGAGCATAATTACCTCCAGGGCAAAAACTATGGCTGCAATGGGGGCCTTAAAAATAGCCGACATGGCACCTGCACTTGCGCAGGCCAGAAGCAAAACAATCTCTTTATAACTTAAGTTAAAGCTACGCCCAATATTGGAACCAATAGCGGCACCGGTTGCTACAGTCGGGCCCTCTAACCCAACAGACCCTCCAAAACCTACCGTTAATGCAGATGTGACAATCGAGGAATAAAGATTATGCCTGCGAATCATCCCCCTGTTTTTGGAAATTGCATGCAATACGCTCGGAATTCCATGTCCCACAGGTCGTTTATTAATATATCGGATAAAAAGGATCGTCAGTAAAATCCCTGCAATTGGAAAAACAAAATATAAATAATGCTGGAAATCGCCCGCCAAACCAACGGTAAGCCAGTGCTTGATCAAATGTACGATGTTCTTAATTAACACCGCAGACAAGCCCACCGCCAATCCTACAATTCCGCTTAGCAGGTAAATAAACTGCCTTTGCTGAAAGTACTTTGCCCTCCGGTTTAATAAGTTATGGATTATTTTCCTGAACTTCATGGGTGGTAAAAGTAATAAAAGAAGACCTCATTACAGAATTTACTTGTTTAATAAATAGTCGATTTATTAAATTCAATTCCTGTTTTCATTTTTTAGAACTATTTTTACTAAAAACAACATATAAAATTGGTTTACGTTATCTAAAAAAACGAAAGATTAAATATTTATCATTCATATTAATTCTGATTATCCTGATCTTCAAAACAAGTTCAGCACAGGATAATACTCCGCCTGAAAGAGCTTATATTGACTATGTTACCGTTGATACTGCTACAAATAATACCCTTATCTTTTGGGAGAAAAGTCCATCAACCGATGTAGAATGGTATAATCTTTACTACGAGGTTCAAACTCCCAACGGCCCTGAAGGGGTGCTGTTTGATTCTGTTTCAGCCGATTTTTCAAGTTATGTTCACATAGATGGGGGAGCGGATGCAGGCTCAATCTTATATAGTATATCAGCAGAAGATAGTTCCGGAAATGAAAGCCTCAGAACCCCCGGCCTTCATAATTCCCTTTTTATAAAGCAAAAATACGACTCATGCCAGAATATCATGACCCTCTCATGGAATAAATATATAGGATGGGAAAACAGGCTTTCAGGATATATCATTCACTGGAGAACAGAGGCCGGTACCTTCCAAAGTCTTACCGGGGTAAATCCGGAAGATAGTGTACACCTTCATTATGAAATTCAGAATAATACCCAATATTATTATTTGGTGGAAGCAATCAGAAATGACGGAGTGAAAAGCTTATCAGCTATTTCCGGTTATTATACCTTTATGCCCGGACCTCCGGAAGAATTAATCCTCGACCTGGTAACCGTTCCTTCCCCTAACCAGGTGGAAATCAATTTTAATTACACCGATACCAGTATTCTTTATGGTTTTGCTCTTTTAAAATCCAGTGAAAGAAACGCTGATTTCCAACTGGTTTCCAGTGTGGAATCCACTGCATCCAATACTTATACCTTCCGGGACTCCATTCTGACAAATGTGGAAAGTTATTTTTATAAAATAGCCAGCCTGAATTCCTGCGGAAAGAGTATTAAAGAATCGAACCTGGGAAGAAATATTTTGCTTACCGGTTCTAACCAGGATGAAAGGAATAATCTGGAATGGAAGGAATATGAAGAGTTTCCACTGGGAATGGTCGAATACCAGCTGTTCAGAAAAAATGCAGAAAAAGAATTTGAGCTCATTTCCACATTTCCACCGGGAATTACGAATTATTCCGATTTCCTGCCCGACTCCTATAACCTGGGAATTTCCGGCAATATAGAATACCTGGTAAAAGCGATTCCTTCAGGCAGCGAAATTCCCAGCCAATCGAATATCCTGCAGATCCAGGTGAAATCATTATTGACAATGCCCAATGCTTTCACTCCCAACTTTGATGGTCGGAATGATAACTTTAAACCCGTATTGAGCTTTATTCCTTCAGATTATAAACTAATTATTTACGACCGCTATGGTGTAATAGTATTTCAGACAGAGGACCCAAACCAGGGGTGGGATGGAAGTATTAACGGAAAGGGAATGGCAAATGAAGGGGTATATGTGTATCATATTCAGTACACTTCCCGCAATGGGACTGCCACCCGCGACACTGGAAAAGTAAGTGTAATATATCCCTGATCCTCGGTTTTATTCCTGAACTTTCAGATATTCCGGTCAAATAGAAGTAAAACTATTGTTAAAAGCATGAGAAATCAATGCAATATGATTAAATTTGTTACTTAAAAGTATTTATTAAGAATGCCGGTAAAAACAATTTCTGAAGAAGCCGAAATTCAAAAGCATTTTGATGATTTCCTGAGTGTTTGCACTCACTGCGGTGCGGAAGAGGATAAAAAACTATTAATCAAAGCTTTTCAATTTGCTGCTGCTGCCCATAAGGGAATGCGGAGAAAATCCGGTGAGCCTTATATTACCCATCCCATTGAAGTCGCAAAAATTGTAAACCTGGAAATAGGACTGGGAGTGAAATCCATGGTGACCTCTTTATTGCATGATGTGGTGGAAGATACGGATGTTAGCCTGGAAGAAATTGAAGATATATTTGGACCTAAAATTGCACAACTTATTGATGGTCTGACAAAAATCGGCGGTGTATTTGATAACAAATCATCCCTCCAGGCAGAAAATTTCAGAAAAATGCTTATTACCCTGTCCGATGATGTAAGGGTAATTCTTATAAAACTGGCCGACCGGCTTCACAATATGAGAACCCTGGGATCCATGCCCAGGCACAAACAGATTAAAATCTCCGGAGAAACCATATATCTTTTTGCCCCCCTTGCCCATCGCCTCGGATTATATGCTATAAAAACGGAAATGGAGGATCTGAGTTTAAAATACCGGTATCCAAAGGTTTATGAAGAAGTTTCAGGAAAAATTAAGGACAATGAAGAAAAAAGGGTCCACCTGATTAATAAATTTTCCCTGCCTATAATTGATAAACTTCAAAAAAACAATATTGAATTTGAAATTACCGGCAGACCTAAATCCATTTATTCCATCTGGAATAAAATGCAAACGAAAAATGTCGGATTTGAAGAAATTTTTGACCTTTTTGCCATCCGGATCATTTTTGAACCTAAATCAGATATTCCTGAAAAAACCCAGTGCTGGAATATCTATTCCATGATTACAGATATTTACCCACCGAGGCCCGACCGGCTTCGCGACTGGGTATCGACCCCAAAAGCAAATGGCTACGAAGCACTTCATGCTACCGTAATGGGTCCATACGGTAAATGGGTTGAAGTTCAGATCCGGTCCAAACGTATGGATGAAATTGCAGAAAGGGGCTTTGCTGCACACTGGAAATATAAGGATTCAGATCAGACTGAATCTGAATTGGATAAATGGGTGAAACGAATCAGGGAATTATTGGAAAGCCCCGACTCTGATGCACTGGAATTTATGGATGATTTCAAGCTGAACCTTTTTGCTGCTGAAATGTTCATCTTCACTCCCAAAGGGCACATAAAGACTATTCCGGCCAATTCAACCGCACTCGATTTTGCATATGAAATACATTCCGAGATTGGAAATAAAGCGATAGGAGCAAAAATTAATCATACCCTGGCCCCGCTAAACCAGGTTCTTACCAGTGGCGACCAGGTGGAAATACTTACCAGTGAAAATCAAAAAGTAAAGAGGGAAAGACTCGAATATGTAGTTACAGCAAAAGCCAAAAGTGCGATTAAAACGGCCCTTAAAGCAGAAACGAAAAACAGGGTCCAGCTGGGTAAAAAGATCCTGGAAGAAAAACTGGCAGAATTAAAACTTCAACCTAGCAGCCGGATTTTTAAAAAAATAATTCCTGCCTATGAGGTTACTTCAAAGGAAGAGCTTTATTCCAAAATTGGAGCTGATATTATTAAACTGGATGACCTGAAAAAGATTCTCAGAAAGAATACCCGAAGTAAGCTGATCAAATACTGGGAGATTTCTTTCGGAAAATCAAAGGCCAAAGAGGACAAGATATCGGATAAAAAAACCTTTGTTGCCCATGAAA
>CBDUPM010000210.1:0-5500 GCA_965369105.1 uncultured Bacteroidales bacterium
TAGTATTTGAAATTAGTACATTTGTGCAAGTTAAAAGAAAGATTTGAATTTTGAATATTTCATAGCGAGGAGAATTAGCAACCAGAAGCTTCAGAAAAAAGAGTTTTCCGGTACTATTTCAGGAATTGTAATTATAGGCATAAGCCTTAGTATTGCGGTAATGCTGATCGCACTGGCTATTGTTACAGGCTTTAAAAATGAAATCCGTGATAAAACCATTGGTTTTGGTTCTCATATTCAAATCCTGAATTATGACAGTAATCTTTCCTATGAAACTGAACCAATACCTTCGGATCTCCCCATATATGATGAAGTGGCTTCTATGGAAGGGGTTGAGCATCTTCAGGCTTTTGCAATCAAAGCAGGTATTGTAAAAACCGAAACGGATATCGAAGGCCTGGTTTTGAAAGGAGTAACAGAATTTTTTGATTGGAAATTTTTCCAGTCATCCCTTATTGAAGGTCAAATAATTGAAATTCAAGATAGTAGTTATTCAAATGATATAGTAGTTTCCAGTTACCTGGCAAAAAGACTTAAAATTAAACTGGGTGATCCTGTAAGCATGTGGTTTGTTGATGAAAGGCCCCGGTTCAGGAAATTCAAGATTGCCGGAATCTATGAAACCAGCCTTGCAGAACTGGATGAAACATTTGCACTGGTTGATATTAAGCATATCCAACGCCTGAACGGTTGGACAAATGATCAGGTAAGTGGTTATGAGATTCAACTTGAAAATTTCAGGGAACTTGAAGAGATTACCTGGAATATCAGAGATATAATTGCCGGATTTTATTTTGAAGACGGCTCAAGGCTCAAGGCTGAAAATATACGGGAAAAATATCCTCAGATATTCGACTGGCTTGAGTTACAGGATATGAATGTATTTATCATTATCGCCTTGATGTTAATCGTTGCCGGATTTAATATGGTTTCGGGCTTATTAATTCTTATTCTTGACCGGACCTATATGATAGGGGTATTAAAAGCTCTGGGTGGTAAAAATTTCAGCATCAGGAAAATATTCCTTTACCAATCCTTTAATCTAATAATCAAGGGTTTAATTATCGGTAATTTCCTGGGCATCAGCCTGTCTCTGCTGCAGAAGAAATTTGAAATTATAAGTTTGAATCCTGAGAATTATTATCTTACCACCGTGCCGGTAAACCTTGATTTGTTAAATATTCTCACGGTGAACATTGGGGCATCCATCATTATTATGCTTTTTCTTATCTTTCCTTCCATGTTGGTTTCCCGGATTTCACCTTCACGGGTAATTAGTTTTAAGTAATAAAGGATGGGAAAAGGTTTTGGTGAGAAGGTGTGCAGACGAGGTTTAAAGAATCTGGATATTCCGTTAAAATGAACAAATTTTTTATAAAAGTAAAAACCCGGTTAGATCATTCATTACCGGGGAATTCAGCACAGTTAAGAATGTCCCCCGGAATTCGAATCCTGCCAGATGAAAATGGTATTGAAAAAACGGCAGCTGTACTTATTTTACTTTTCCCCGATAAAAATCATATTAAGCTCGCATTTATAAAAAGAACTCATTATGATGGTCCGCATAGCGGACAAATAAGTTTCCCGGGGGGAATGAAAGAAGAATCTGACAAAGATTTCGTTCAAACTGCTTTAAGGGAAACAGAAGAAGAAACGGGAATTCATGTTTCCGAAAAACAGCTTTTGGGCAGGTTAAGTGAATTAAGAATCCCTGTAAGCAATTTTGTTGTTTATCCTTTTGTGGCTTACCTTGATTATTATCCCGACTTTAAGCCAGATCCGGTGGAAGTAGACCATCTCATTCAGATTCCATTGGCTCATTTAATGAAAAATGAGAATATTGAAACCGAATTCCGAAGGTACCAGGGTAAGAGTTTCCCGGTACCGTATTATAAATTTGGAGAATATAAAATTTGGGGTGCCACAGCAATGATGCTCAGCGAATTTCTTTCAATTATTGAAGGACTTGAGCCAGCTCTGTAGTTTGCTCGTGGTTAAGATAATGATTATACCTGTATAATATATCTTTGACGTATTTTGAGGTTTCTGTCCCACGGGCATACCCGTAAACTACAACCGGATCAGAAAAATATTGAGGATCAGACTTATTTAAAAGCCATTTTTCAACACTATCTTCCCAGATGTATGGGTTCATCCCGTATTTTTCAGCCAGTCTCATAGCATCCATTACATGACCAGGACCTACATTATAAGAAGCCAGTACAAACTTTTGACGTTCTTCCGGATTCTTAATCTGGTTAATAAATCGATTATCCAACCATTTAATAAACCGAATTCCTGCCCTTATCTGATCTCTGGCCGGAGAATATTGATTTACACCAAAGCGCTCTGCGGTTCCCGGCATTAATTGCATAAGTCCGAATGCACCTGCCCATGATTTAGCTCCGGGATTAAACCTTGACTCCTGGTAAACCATAGAGGCAATAAGCCTCCAGTCCCAACCAATTTTTTCGGCTTCTGTTTTAAATATTTCGTCATACGGAGATATTCTTCCGGATTCAGAATAGTTATAATTCGAATTATACATATCCCCTGTCCCTCTGGAAACGAAATATTTATTGTGCAGAATTGCAAACCGGCGTGAGTTATAGAAGGACTCCATCCATTTATTAATTTCATCTGCCAGTTCGTCAGCGTCTTTGTGAACTGCCCATGCCTGCTCTTCCTGATAAGAAAGAATGGTTTCAATATCTAAATCCCTGTACTGTCTGTTATTCACCATAGCAATGTCTTCATCGGCGATGGTATATTCGATTTCACCTTTAGAAACCATTCTTACCAATTGTTCAGTTTCAATCGGGACTTCCTGAATTTTAATCAGGTATCCATTTTCCTTCACCAGGTTCTTCAGTAAATGTGCATGGGAAGAGTTCTTTTGTACGAAAACACTTTTCCCACTTAATTCTGAAATATCTTTCACTAATTCTGATTCGGAGAAACGATTGTTTTTCTTTATCGATTTTTGTACCAGGACCTGACGCGACTCATTATGGGGTAACACAAAATCAAATAATTCCTTTCTTTCTTCCGTGATGGTAAGATTAGAAGCAATAATATCAATTTCTCCGTTCACCAGGGAAGTAAAATTCTTATTCAGATCGTTGCTTACTTTAACTTCTACTTCAATATCAAGATAATCTGAAAGTTCCTGTAATAATTCATACTGAAATCCCATGGGTTTTCCGCGGTAAATAAAATAGTTCACAGAACTAAAGTCTGTAACCACGACCAGTTTTCCGTCCTCACGAATTTCAGCAAGATCTCTTCCTTTGTGGTCTTTGTCAGTAGTACCTTCGCGACCCTGATTAGAGCATGAGAAACCCAGGGCTATTAAGAGGAAAAAAGCAAAAAATTTAATTCTATTTGTAAAAATACTTTTCATATCAATTTAAAAAAATTATCACTTCAAGAAGAATAATTCCTTGATTAACAATTACTATGCCAAATTGTTTAGTGGAAATTAATCATAAAATGTCCAGGCGAGTCCGAACTTTAGAGTTTCATTAAAATTAGGGTATTTGTATGCCATGAAATAGTTAGCATTTATAAGCCCTCCAAGAGCATTGGTATATTGAATAGTAAAGCGGGTACGTGCAATTTTTGCATTTAAAAATCCTGTTACAAAGGGATAATTCCCAATAGTTGATTCATCCTGGTTATAAAATTGTCCGGTAGCTGCCATATAGGCATCTCCTTTATACTCTGTAAAGTAATACAACTCTGCACCCAACTGAAGAATCAATGCTTCTTTAAAAAAGGAAACATCGATCCATGATTTGTTTCTATAGGCCAGGGCAGGGATTCTCACCACATCGGAACTCGAATACTGGTATAACAATTGGTTCCTGGATTTAAAAATTCCCAGGCTAAAGGTTTTATCAACCTCAGCCCCGGCTACGAATAATTCACCTTTATATTGTACCGGAATAGCTTCTGAATTCAAATACACAAAATCGTTTATCAGATTTAAATGTAAGCGGGCAGAAAAATTTAAAAACCCTTTATATTCAAGTCCGGCCTTTGTTTTTTCAATTTTCGTATAGTCATTATTCCAGTTAAAATGAGAAGAGCTATACCTGGTGAGAAAATAGGATGGTTTCAGACTTGAAATTTCACCGGAGAGCTTAAGATATCTTTGTTTCTTCGAGAAGTACTTAATAAAATATCCATGTGCAATCAGATCTCCTATATTATAACCGGTCAGGAATAATTGTCCATTCAGGGTATAATTCCATGTTTTAAGTTTTCCAAGGTATTGCCCACCCACTGAAATATCGTTAAAATTCTCCTTTCGGGGATCCCCGATGATAGAATCAATGCTTGTTCCTCCATCCACATAGCTTACATTTATGGGTTCCATGAAAGAGAATGTTTTAAATTCATGTTTCAGAAAAACCCGGAACTCCTGACTTTCATTTGCAAGGTTTACCGACAGATCGAAACGGTTGGAAAGATTCTGATGAAAGGCAGAATCATAGGCTTCATTGATTAGATAGTAATTATTCTGGTAATAATTAGTTGTGTCAGAGTCGCTTATAACATCCGTATAGGTTTTTACAAAACGATTATAATTTATGGTATGTTGAATGGCAAAATTATCCATGTAAACGCTTCTGGCAGAATCGTCGGTAATAGCTTTCAGGTTTAATCTGTGAGTAAAAAACAGATCCAGGTTTTTAAATTTAGCATTTGCATCACTCAGCTGAACCGGAAAATTCAATGCATCGCTGGTTTTGTTTTTAAAATCTTCGACATCTAACAAACCGCCATTTTCCTGTGCTTTATAGCCATTATAATGAAGGGAAGTGGTAAAAGAATAATCATCCTTATCATAGCTGCCATAGAGGTTCAGCCTGTTGGTACTGACATTTTGATCTACATACATTCCTTTGGAGGCGATCAGGTCATAAAACAAACCTACGTTTACAAATTCATTGACATTTTGAGTATGCAGGGCAGATAAGATCTGTTCTGAATCATCTTTGGTCCCTGAAGAGAGATATTTTAATTCCGAATAGGGTTTGCGGGTATTAAAATGAAGAATATTTTCAGGTTTGTTTAAATACATGGTATATGGAATGGCAAACAGGAAAAGATGATTATAATTTCTGGCATTAAAATCATTGGTAATTGCAGCTTGTCCTGAATTTCCCAGGAAGGTATTGCTAAAACCGTTTTTATATACGGGGTTATAATTATAGATGGGAGAAAAGGTAGTATCCAAAGGGATTTCTTCCAGTTTAAAAGTAGCCGGGTTCAATATAAATGACCTGATTACAATGGCACTGTCGTGTGGTGCCGGCTCCATTTTATTTTCAGCTTCAATTTTTCCGGCAGGAGGGCGAATACCGCTGTTTTTATTCAAGCTGGTATCTGCTTCCTGTGAATACAGTGATATTGCTGAAAATAAGATACTTACTAAAAATATATATACATATTTAAACGTAAGCCAAAAATAAAAAAAAGCCCCGATACATAG
>CBDUPM010000211.1:0-5498 GCA_965369105.1 uncultured Bacteroidales bacterium
CTGAAATCGTGTAATTATTTTCTATCCCCGTTTTATTTTGTTTAAATTTAGAACAGGAATCACAGACAAATTCAGAATAAAGCCCTAATTTGCTGATGAATTTGAATATTACGGAATGAAAAAGTATTTGAAATACTTAACCCTGCTTGCATTTATTCTTATACTTAACTCGATATGCCCGGGGAAACTGTTGGCCCAGGGGATATTCGATTATCTGTATTATGGAGTGAAGGGGGGTGCCAATTACACTTATTTTTACAGTTCCCAGCCACACACTGCGGGCAATACCGGCTATTCAGCGGGATTTACAGTTGAGATGCGCAGGTACCGGAGGATTTTTATTGTGTCCGGAATTTCATATGTAAAAGAGGGAGGGAGGTATGTTCAGATTGTAGATAATGGTTTCCGGTATTTTGATTCATATGTGGCATCAAATAATATAAGTCTGCATAATATTGACATTCCCCTGATGGCAAGAATATTTTTAAGAGACGGTAAAAAATTCCTTCCTTACATATATTTTGGGCCCTCCCTGCTGATGAATTTGCAGGTAAGTAACGATTTTGAGCGCACCCTATATCTTACCCCCGGCCAGTTAACCTTTGCCGGTTATTCTGATATCTCATCTGAATTTAAGCAATTCAGTGCCAGCTTTAACCTGGGAATCGGGTCAGAAGTTCTGATTGCCAATCAGAGTATCCTCTTTGAGGTAGCCTACCGCCATGGTTTAAGCCCGGTAAGTTCCGCCTACAGTTTTCTGGGAGACGGAAGATTAACCAATCCCCTTTATGTGGATGGAATACAATTAAATATTGCATATAATTTTTAATGATTCAGTCATGAAAAAAAAGATACAAACTGTTTTGAAAAAAGTCCTGGTTATCTGCATCCTGTTCCCGGCTGTACTTATGATAAATTCCTGCAGGGAAGAATTCAGCGAGAAGGATGCCCTTGAAATACTGAGCAGGGTAGATGCGGTTTTTTATATTTTCGATAAATCATCATCTGATTATTTACCTGTCGAAAATGCTACCATCACTGTAATTCAGGGCACCCAGGAGACCGAGCTGGTCACCAATGAATCGGGGATGGCAACTTTTCCAAATTTAAAGCTCGGAACCATATTTTACCGGGTTGAAGCCAGTAATTATTTAAGTTATTCCGGCAATCAGTCCTTATATAACGAAGGGGGCCTGATCGATCAGCAAACCATTTCCATAGGCTTATTCAACCTGAGTGATGAATCTCTGGCGACCGTAAAAGGCAGGGTTTTGATAGATACGGATCTCACCAATGATGACACTGAATTTGCCGTAAATGTTTCCCTAAACCTGAGAGTCCAGGTTGACCAGCAATATCTTGATTTCAGCGCGACCACCGATAGCGAAGGAAGATATGAATTCAAGGTACCCGCGGAAACCTACGGATCCTATACCATAATGCGCATTCCTGACCTGGAAATAAGCCAGAAAATTGCCTATAACCGGATTGCAGGTGATGAGCGGCAATTCCCGGATATTTTACCCCAGGTGGAAGACGTACTTACCATTTTTTCCACCAATACCAGTTCAAACCGAAATCATAATAACTACCCGGTTGAAAGTGTTATTCCCTATTATGCGATTGCTGAACCCGCACCTAAACCGGAGAATACAGCTATAATTTCTTCGGTTTATACCGATGGCCAGGGACAAATTGCAGGCTTAAACTTTAGTTACGGAGGAGACTATTCAGGAGATGCTGATAACCGGGTGAGGGTGAATGTAATTTCTATGGGGCAGGGGCAGGGAGCATATTTTGACTTTGTGATAGGTCCTGAATTTACTTCCCTTCAGGATATTTATTTTTATGGAAATTATGTATTGCAACCCGGTTCCGGATATCCTGATGAAGAGTATTATTATAATCGGATTCCCTACAGAGCGCCTACCCCGCAAACAGGTGATGCAAGGGAGAAATACCTGGGAAATATCGTTCCGGGATCAACCACCATCGTAAATATTGATTATGGTACGGGGGTATACCGTCTGTATGATTACGATTAAGTGAAATTAATACCTGAGAATTTTCTCCGGTTTGTTTTTTTTAAGCCAGGTTCTGATTATCTGGCGGGTATCTTTATTATCATGGGCTTCTGTAACACAGGAGAGGAGGTCTTCAATATTCAGATAGGAATCATTGATGTCGATATAACCAAAGCCTTTATATGCTCCTTTGCAGATGCTGACAATGGATCTTTCATGATCTGTACGTCCCTTATCAATAATGATCATATTATCGTTTTCAAACGACAGGGCATCAATAAGTTTTTGTGCCCTTTCATTATATACTTTTACTGCTTCCCTGGATATGCATGCTCCGTTGCACTGCCTGATTTCAAAATGAAAACATGAACCTTCCGTTTCATACATACCGCATAGTTTCTGACACAGCCAGTATTTTTCGATTAAAGAATTCATGGTATTCCTGGCTTCAGTCATATTATTGAATCCCGTTAATGCCAGCCGGTTTTCACTATTTGTTTTACTAATTTTAAAGTTTATATATCCTTTTTTATCCTTAAATGAATATAATCCAAGGGCCGAATAAGACCTTCTCTGAGCCCTGTTATACCTGGGTTTATCATTTTTTATTTCGGCCGATTCCTTTAAAAGTGCGATCAGCTCACTTCCGGTAAGTTCATAGGATATACCGGCAATTTTATCGCTTAACTCCTGTGCCCGGAGACTTTTTTTATTACCCAGGTGGGAAAGGATCCGGTTATGGATATTTTTACTTTTACCGATGTATAGCAGTGTTCCTTCTTCATCGTGTAAATAGTAGACACCAACCGTGGGAGGCAATTCATCAATTTGTTCCGGTTTTAAAAAACCATTCAGATTTTTAAGCCGGGTGGAGGGATTGGGTTGAAGAATCAGGTTTTCATTTTTTTCAAGATTTTCCTTTTGCAATAATTCAAACAGCAGGGTTGTAGCCCAGGCATCACCCTCTGCCCGGTGTCGGCCATTTATGCTTATACCCAGCTGTTCGCAAAGTTTACCCAGGCTGTATGATTTGAAACCGGGAAGTAATTTGCGACTGAGCTTTATAGTGCAAAGTGTTTTTCTGTGAAATTCATATCCCAGCATGCTGAATTCATTCTGAATAAAACTGTAATCAAATTTTACATTGTGACCTACAATAACACAATCTTTGGTTATTTCAACAATATTTTTTGCAATTTCAAAAAACCGGGGAGCATCAGAAACCATTTCATTGGTAATGCCCGTTAATCCGGTTATAAAATAGGGAATGTTTTTTTCAGGATTTATAAGAGTACTGAATTCATCTATCACTTTATCACCATCATGAATGTAAATAGCAATTTCTGTAATCCTCTCATTTTTAGGAGAACCCCCGGTGGTTTCAATATCAAGAATGGCAAATTTCATGGCTTGCAAGATACTAATAAAAGGATAAATTTTAAATGATGATCAGAATTTATAAGCTTCCGGCAGGAGCTTCAAAAAGAACAGATGCGCTGAAATAAAGTATGAGTCATTGAATTCTTTTCACTATATTTGATAGCTATTCAAAAATTTATGAAATTATGGGAAAAGGAGATATTAAAACCAGGAGAGGTAAATTATTTGCAGGATCATACGGACGGAAAAGACCAAGGAAAGTCCAAAAGAATATTATGACTCCAAATGTAAGTCCAAAACCTGAAAATAAACCAAAAACAACTGTAAAAGAAAAAGTCATTGAACCGGAAGCGGTCAAGGAAAAAATAGATGTTGTTCCTGAAGTTAAAACTGAAACTAAACAGCCTGAAACCAAACAGCCAGAGGCAAAAAAGCCAGAAGTAAAACAACCTGAGGCAGAGCAGGCTGAAGCGAAAAAGGCAGAAGTAAAACAACCTGAGGCAGAGCAAGCTGAAGCAAAAAAGCCAGCAGCGAAACCAGCTGAAACCAAAAAGGCAGAAGCAAAAAAGCCAGTGGCAAAAAAACCGGAAACCAAGAAACCGGAAAAAAAATCAGCAAAAGAGGATAAAGCGGAAGATAAAAAAGATTAATACAGACTCAACAATTTCTGAATCCGGGCTTTTTTTTGAATTTACATCTTTGGAGATGAGAAATATGGCTGATTTCCGGGAGCAGAATACAGAAGCCTAGGCTTTGAGAATATCCCGGTATTCCCCGAAAAAGGCTTCTATCTTCATCATATTCTTATAAAAAAAAGGAAATACATCCGGCCAGTCATCCGGATTGTAAATACTTACATTTTCCATTTTCAGGTAGACCCTGCTGATGGATTTTTTATTTTCAAGTATATACTCCAGATCCCAGGTAAATTCATTCTTTACAGTGTCTTCAAGCTTTTTTTTCAACTCTTCCAGCCGTCCAAATATTTCAATTCGTTTATCCACATTCCGGGTTTCAATATCTATCCCGACTATGGCTTTTTCCTTATCAAACTCAAATTTAAGTTTTAATTGGGGGATTCCGGTTTTATTCATTATCCATTTGACAGGTTTACCCTTTTGGCGTCTTCTTACCGCAGAATAGGCCTCAAACCTGGACCAGAATTCCATGCGAATGTTTTTTGCTTCTTCCTTTTTATACATTCATAAAATATTTAGACAATGTTTTCCTTTTTTTATACAACATCCGGATTCCGCCGCAATTTCTTTTTAACTGATATGTTTTTCTTTCGTTCCAGCCTTTTTTCCTTTGAAGCTCTGGTGGCTCTGGTTGGTATTCTTTTCTTTTTTTTACGTAATGCCGATTCAATCAGGGATTTAAACTTCTCGGTTAATAGGGTTTTATTTTGTATTTGTGATCTTGATCCCTGTTCGCTCAGGATTAGAATAAAATCGCTGCTGATTCGGTTTTTTAATTTTTTTAATATCTGGTCCTGTTCCCGGAGTTCCAGTATTTTGCTTTCTTTCACATTAAACCGGAGTTCTACGCGGGAGTTTACTTTATTTACATTTTGTCCACCGGGACCCTGGCTGCGTGAACTTTGAAATATACATTCATTGAGCAGTTTCTCATATTTATCCTGTGTCAGCATCATGAATATTAAATTTCAGGAGTTTAGCCCTTTATATATAATTTTAATCGCACCAGGGATCAGATCCGGCCATTTCCTTTAAAAGGGTTTGATAATCAACTTCATCCTTTTCATTTTGTAAGGCATTTACCCAGTTCCCATACATTGCATTGGGAAAAACTATGAATTTTTCTCCAAATTCTTTCCGGTGGGCTTTTACCTCCCTGGTTCTCTCATCTGAATTATCAGAATCTGCATCCGTTACAATGGACTTAATTGGTTGTGTCATTAAAGCCATTTTAAGTTGGTGAATAATGAAAGCAGGGACTTTAAGATAGTTTTCTTCCGCTTTTTTCGTAATTACCGGATAGAACTCTTTCTCCACCGTCAAATTGAGTCTTATTCTATCATCTTCATTTTTTTGTTTAATCAGGATTAATCCATAATTAATCATATTTTTTCAG
>CBDUPM010000212.1:0-5474 GCA_965369105.1 uncultured Bacteroidales bacterium
CGAAATCCCGCCTCTGTTCTTATTCACCCAATGAATTAATTCTGTAATGATCCTGTCTTCTGTCCCAACCGCGATAATATTATGGCTGTCATGTGCAATACTGGACACAAAACCTCCCTTTCGAAGTTCAAATCCTTTGATAAAACCCACAGAAGGGGGTTCTTTTTCATACCGGTTTTGAACAACTATTTTAAGGATATCGTTTTTCACATCAGAAATTATACAATTATTTTCAATTTTCGCATCAGAAATAATTGATTTTGTAATCAATTCCTTATCGATTATTTGAATCACTTTTATCTTTGAACCACGGGCTGGAACTTTGATATTTTCTTCATGAACCTCATTGACAAAAAACTTATTGACTAATTTTTGTGGCTTTTTCTTTATGGGAAAATCACCCCGCGTAAAAACTATTTTACCATCGATCACCGTTTTCAATACCTGAAATTCTGTCAAATTATTTACCAGGATAAAATCTGCCGGATCACCAACCTGCAATAAACCCACATTAATATTATAATGATTTACAGGAACCACGCTAACCGATCTGATTGCATTAAACAAATCGATTTTCTTTTCAACACACCTCTTAAGTAATAAGTTAATATGGCCTTTTACCAGGTCATCCGGATGAAGGTCATCAGAGCAAAGCATGATTTTATCGGGATTCTTGTCAATAATTGAATATAAGGATTCAAAGTTCTTAGCGGCGCTTCCTTCCCGGATTTGAATATACATTCCTTTGTCCAGTTTCTCTTCTGCTTCCCGCAAACTAAAACATTCATGATCTGTAGAAATTCCCGCTTTAACATATGCATCCAGGTCTTTTCCTCTCAACCCAGGAGCATGCCCGTCAATTCTTTTCCCGGCTTCTTTGGCCGAGTTAATTTTCCTGTGAACTTCAGGGTCCTGATAAATAACCCCTGGATAATTCATCATTTCTGATAAAAAATACAAATCCTTTCTTTGCAATAAGTTTTTTACCTGCTTAGAATCAATTTTCGCGCCGGAGGACTCGAAACCGGTAGCCGGAACACAGCTGGGAACACCAAAGAAAAATTTAATTTGAGAGTCCCTGGCATTCTCAATCATATAATTCACCCCTTCTTCCCCCAAAACATTTGCAATTTCATGAGGATCTGACACAGTAGCCACCGTACCAAACCGGATTGCTGCATCAGAAAAGTTTTGTGGGGTTAACATTGAACTTTCAATGTGAATGTGTGAGTCTACCAGACCGGGCAGGATATATACATCATTGACATCATCTTTCTGGTTAATTTCTTTAATGACGCCATCACCAACCTTTATCTGCCCTTTATAAATCCGCTTAGAAACAGGATCAACGATATTTCCGCTAAAAATTTCCATAAATCATCCAAATAAGGTTCCACGTGGAACCAAAAAAAGCAAATTGTTCCACGTGGAACCCTATCTGCCCATATATAATAATAATACACTTATGTCTGCCGGGGAAACCCCGCTGATTCTTGATGCTTCTCCAATGGTTGAGGGTTTCTGCCGGGTCAGTTTTTGTCTTGCTTCCGTAGATATGGATTTTAACTGATTAAAATCTATATTATCCAATACTTTGATATCTTCCAGTCGCTTTATCTTATCCGCCAGTGTTTTTTCCCTTTTTATATCTCCTTCGTATTTGATCTGGATTTCTGCGCTATCAAATATCTCTTCTGTTCTCAGCCCGCATTCTTTTTCCAAATCTTCCAAACCCTTCAAAACCGTTTTTAAGTCATAGATATTTATCTGAGGTCTTTTTAAAATATCTATCACTTTTAGTTTTTGTTTAATGGGTGCTGAATTTTTAGATTTCAACAATTCATTGATCTGATCCGGACTCACACTTGTAGTTCTGAGCAATGTTATAATCTTTTCCTTGATTTTCTTTTTCTTATTTAAAAGAACAATCCTTTCATCCGATGCCAGGCCAATTTCATTGGAGAGTAAACTTAACCTTTCGTCTGCGTCATCCTGACGCAATAATAACCGGTATTCAGCCCTGGATGTAAACATCCGGTAGGGCTCATCCACCCCCTTTGTAATTAAATCATCGATCAGAACCCCAATATAAGCCTGGTCTCTGCCCAGAATAAAGCTTCCTTTTTTAAGAACCTTCATGGCTGCATTGATTCCTGCGATGATGCCCTGTGCCCCGGCTTCTTCATATCCGGTGGTTCCATTAATCTGGCCGGCAAAATACAGGTTTTCCAGGCTTCTGGTTTCAAGTGTGTGATATAATTGCGTTGGGGGATAATAATCATACTCTATGGCATAACCTGGTCGAAATATTTTGACATTTTCGAGTCCGGGAATTTTGTGCATCGCACTCAGCTGAACCTCCCAGGGTAAAGAAGAGGAGAATCCGTTCAGATAATACTCATGCGTCTTTAATCCTTCCGGTTCGAGAAATAACTGATGGTTTTCCTTATCGGCGAATGTGTGAATTTTATCTTCTATGCTTGGACAATATCGTGGCCCAATACTTTGTATAGTGCCATTATACATCGGGGAGTCGCTAAGGCCGGTTCTTAAATCCTCGTGTACATCCAGGTTGGTGTAGGTTATCCAACAGCTTAAATGGGTAGAATAATCCAATTTGTATTCGAGGAAAGAAAACTTTCTCCCTTCATCATCTCCTTTCTGTTCAGTCATTTTGGAGAAATCGATCGTCCTTCCATCTAACCTGGCCGGGGTTCCGGTTTTCATACGTCCGATTTCAAAACCATATTCTGAAAGCTGTGAACTGATTCCGCTGGAAGGAGGATCTCCTGCCCTGCCACCTTTGACTTTGGTTCTGCCTATATGCATCAGTCCGTTTTCAAAGGTTCCGTTTGTTAGAATGACCGTTTTTCCAAATATTTCGATTCCCAGCCTGGTTTTAATACCTTTTACCTTGCCATTCTCAATAATTAATTCAACAACCATATCCTGCCAGAAATCCAGATTTTCTGTATTCTCCAGCATCTCTCTCCATTTGATACTGAATGCGGTCCGGTCATTTTGACTTCTGGGACTCCAAAGGGCCGGTCCCTTCGACCGGTTGAGCATCCTGAACTGTATCATAGAAGCATCACTTACAATTCCACTATATCCTCCGAGAGCATCAATCTCTCTAACAATTTGACCTTTTGCCACTCCTCCCATAGCCGGATTACAACTCATCTGTGCAATTTTGGTCATATCCATCGTTATAAGTAATGTCTTACAACCCATGTTTGCACCAGCAGCAGCAGCCTCACATCCGGCGTGACCTGCGCCTACCACAATTATATCATACTTTGGCAACATTCTGAAAATTTTGACAAAGTTAAGTATAAAATGGAATAAGCTGATTATTTGGAAAAAATTAAAGGGCCTTTAACATTTTTAAGAAGATGGTCTTCTTCAGCCCTCATGGCCGCTCTTTCTTCATTTGTGGAATCATTCATTCCGAGCAAATGTAAAATTCCATGAATAAGAACTCTCAGGCATTCGGTGTTAAACTCTTGCTTATGACTAATTGCATTTTCTGCAATCCTGTCAACAGAAATAAAAATGTCCCCTGAAATTTTATTCCCATTGTTATAGTTGAAGGTGATAACATCGGTATAATAATGATGATTCAAAAAGCTTTTATTCATATTCAGCAAATCATCATCCGTATAAAAAATAAAATTTATATCCCCTGTTTTTTTTCCATACGATTCGATAATGGTATGAATATGGGATTTAATAAATCGCTTATGAGAAATTTTGAGTGATGGATACTTATCTGAATGGAACCAGACAGCCACTATGCTTCAGTATTAAAGGTTATTTTGACTTCGGCACCTTTCTTTAAGAATTCGATTCCATCGGATAGTCTTGTCATGAGAAAAACTCCTCTCCCATTAATTTTTTCAAGGTTTTCAGGGGCGGTTGGATCCGGAATGGAGTTAAAATCAAAACCTGTACCGGTATCTGTAATGGTCATTACGACTTCCTTATCTTCCGCATGGCAGGTTATGGTTACTTCTTTTTCAGGATCGCCCTGACTTCCATGGATTATAGCATTATTTGCACCTTCCAGAGTAGCAATCAGCAGATTTCCGTATATTTCATCGCTTAATTTATATTCCTCGGAGATTTCGTCCACGAACTTTTCAACCTGACGCAGATTCTCAGGTATGGATTTTATTACTAAGGTTTTACTCATTGCTAAGGTTTGCAAATTTCTTGTTATACTGAATTAAACAAAAAAAGTTACTTTTTTTTGCAATTATTTACTCAGCCATTTTTCAGGGTCATTGGTGTCAAGCTTTTCCCACAGCTCGAAATGCAAAACAGAATCAGAACCATCAAGATCACCCACGTTTCCTATATACTCTTTTGTTTCCACCATATCACCCACTTTGACATTTACATTGACCAGGTTTTGATAAATAGTACGATAATTTCCATGTTTAATGATTACCATATAATAGGCTCCCATGATCGCGACCACCTTGGTCACTTCCCCCTTGAAAACAGCCCGTACTTTTGCGTTTCTAACCGTGCTGATATCTATACCATTAGAATTAATATCAATATTTGAAAGGACCGGGTGTTTTCTTAATCCAAACTGTCCGGTGACAATTCCCTGCTCGGTTGGCCATGGCAATCCCCCTTTGTTTTTACTAAAATCATCGTCAATTATTTTTTCTCTCGGTGTAAGAACGTTTACCCGATTTGCCTCTCGTGCAAGTCTGGCTTCTTCCTCAATAACTTTTCTTATTTCGTCTTCTATCTGTTTTTGAACAGATTCCCTTTTCCTGATCTCAGCAAGCAATTGAGATTCCTTATTTTTTAATCCCCTGATGATGCGGGCTTTCTGGTTTTTATCCAATACCAATTTGGACTTTTCTGATTCAAGCTTTTCGAGGGTATTTTTTTTATCTTCCAAAAGAATGACCAAAGAATCATTTTGAGTTTCTAAATTATCGTTCAGCTCCACTATATCATTATAAAGATTAGCTCTGTACTCATTTAAATACTTTATATATTTAATCCTTTGATAACTTTGATTGAAATCCCGGGAGGATAAAATATACATGATCCAGAATTCATCTTCAATGTTATGGTAACTGGCTTTGATAATTTTAGAATAATCCTCCTTTAACTGATTAAGGCTTTCTTTATTTTTCTCAATCTTTAGTTCATTCTGTGAAATTTCATAATCTAAAAAAGAGATCTCCAGTTCATAATTCCCAATCAAACTTTCCCTGTAATTAATTCCCCGGTTTAATAAAGAAATGCTTTTCGTACTTTGCTTATATTCATTCCGGGTATTGTCAAGTAAACTCCGGGTCATTTTGAGCTTTTCAATATTTTCCATTTTCCTTTTCTTTTTTAGGCGTTTTATCCTTTCTATTAAAGTTTCATTTGTATCATTGTTGCAATATTCTACAACATCATTTATGATCATCTTTAAAGTATTTGTGATCGTACTAAGGTCT
>CBDUPM010000213.1:0-5457 GCA_965369105.1 uncultured Bacteroidales bacterium
CCTATGCGGGTAACACCCAAATCCAGGCCACCGACAGGAGTATGAAAAAACCACAGATAACAGATATATACACCCGCTATGCTGCCCGATGTAAAAAAGCCGGTGCTATGGATTTTGATGACCTTCTTTTAAATACAAATATTCTCTTAAGAGATCATCCCCAGGTACTACAAAAATACAGTGGCTCCTTTTCTCATATTCTTGTGGATGAATACCAGGATACCAATTACTCACAGTACCTGATTATTAAAAAACTCTCCCAGGAGCACAGAAATATTTGCGTAGTGGGTGATGATGCACAGAGTATCTATTCCTTCAGGGGTGCAAGAATTGAAAACATCCTGAAATTTCAATCCGACTACCCCAAAACTCAACTTTACAAACTGGAGCAGAATTATCGTTCCACAAAATATATTGTTGATGCTGCAAACAGCTTAATTTCCAAAAATTCAAAACAAATTAAGAAAACCATTTTCTCAAAAAATGACCTGGGTGAGAAAATTGAAGTCCATCGGGTAAAAGAAGATAAAGATGAGGGATACCTGGTTGCAAATATTATAAAAGACAATTCCCTTACGGAGCAACTCAAATTTCTCGATTTCGCAATACTTTACCGCACTAATGCACAATCCAGGATATTTGAAGAGTCTTTGCGCCGGTTAAATATTCCCTATAAAATATACGGTGGCATTTCCTTTTTCCAGAGAAAGGAAATTAAAGATATCCTGGCATATTTTAAATTGGTTGTAAATCCTCTTGATGATGAAGCCCTGAAAAGGGTCATAAACTTTCCCCTGAGGGGAATCGGGAAAACTTCCATATCAAAAATGGAGGAATTGGCCATTGCCAATAATTTCTCATTATGGGAAGTATTAAATGCCGGAACCCAGCTTCAGAAATTCTTTAATACCGGTACATTAAAAAAACTATTTGGATTTTTGAACCTGATACGCGGATTCCAGGAAAAGGCAAAAGAGATGGAAGCATTCGATCTTGCCTATACCATTGCTTCTTCAACGGGAATAATGAAAGAGCTGGTTGCGGATAAATCTCCCGAAGGTATCTCCCGTTATGAAAACCTGGAAGAACTTTTAAACGGGATAAAGGATTTCACGGAAAGTGCTGAAAATGAAGGAGGAAATACTTTAAGTCACTATTTACAAACGGTAAGCCTGTATACCGATGCTGATACTGAGAATGCAGAGGATAAAAATAAGGTTACCCTGATGACGGCCCATTCGGCAAAAGGATTGGAGTTCAAGCAGGTGTTTATTGTGGGTATGGAGAAAAATCTTTTTCCCTCGTTTATGTCGGTGGATACCCCGGATGGCCTGGAAGAAGAAAGAAGGCTGTTTTATGTTGCCCTCACAAGAGCTGAAAAACGGGCATATATTACCTATGCCAGGAAGAGGTATAAATGGGGATTATTAACCGATTGTGAACCCAGCCCGTTTATCACTGAAATAGATGAAAAATATCTCATCTTGCCGGAAAACTTCGGAATGCCGGGAATCCCTGCAGGAATTACTGAAGAACCGCACAAAAGAAGACCGGGTGGGATTCATAAATCTTCTCAGCCCTCATCCGGAATTACCGGGAAAAAGCTGAAAAAAATATCAGAAAGCGTTTCCTCCTCCCCGGTTAATCCATCTCCTCACAATCAAATTTTTGTTGGCAGCAAAGTAAAACATGATAGATTTGGATTAGGCGTGGTGGATGTAATCGAAGGATCCTTTCCGAATGATAAAGCCACGGTTCATTTTGAGAAACACGGGAAAAAACAATTGCTTCTAAAGTTTGCCAAACTGGAAGTAATGGAATAATATTTTCCCTTGGCATAAAAGTTTAATTCCGTTAGCACTCAGAGCTTTTTCTTTGAAAAAATTATCTGCCAAATTCTTAATAAGGGTCTTGAAGGCTTATTTTACTAATTCTCAAATTATCTGTGTTTTATAATTATCCAATCAAGCTATGACTTTTCTGAACAAGCTGAAAAATAGTTTTTATTATCCTTCAAATTAAGTTAGCTTTGTAAAAAATATTTTTAATGGAATACGACTATAATACCAGCAGAAAAAATCTCATCCTACCCGAGTATGGAAGGCATATACATAAGATGATTGATCATATCTGCACAATAGAAGACAGGGAAGAGCGCAATAAGGCTGCCAATACCATTATTGCTGTAATGGGAAATTTAAATCCACACCTGAGAGATGTTGCTGATTTCAAACATAAATTATGGGATCATCTGGCCATTATCTCTGAATTCAAACTTGATATTGATTCACCTTATGATATACCTGAACCTAAAAAATTCCAGGAAAAACCAAAAAAAGTTGATTACAATCAGAATAATCTGAAATATAAGCATTATGGCAAATCTGTTTCTCTTATGATTGAAGCAGCAGCAGCAATGGATGAAGGGGAAGAAAGAGAGCACCTGGTCAAACTTCTGGCAAATCATTTGAAAAAATTATACCTGACATGGAACAGGGAGGCAGTGGAAGATGAACAGATTTTTAAAGATCTGGAGATCCTTTCAAAGGGAAAAATTGTTTTTAAAGAGGGTGAACTTCAACTAAGTGAAACAAGAGAAATTCTAAGTAAGAATCGCCCCAAGAAACAAAGAAATCAAAGAAAACAAAAACAGTAGATTTACCTATAGCCTATGAGCAGTTTCCGTATTGAAGGCGGTCACCGCCTTAAAGGGGAAATCGTTCCCCAGGGAGCCAAAAATGAAGCCCTTCAAATCCTGTGTGCAGTGCTTCTTACTCCACAGGAAGTCAAAATTGAAAATATCCCCTTAATCAGAGATGTGATAAAGCTCATTGAACTTCTGGAAAGTATGGGGGTGGAAGTACACAAACTTTCTGACCATTCCTATTCATTCAAAGCTGAGAATATCCAAATTGATTACCTTGAAAGCCCTGAGTTCAGGGAAAAAAGCATGGCTCTCCGCGGATCTGTTATGATTGTCGGGCCCCTCCTTGGCCGGTTTGGAAAAGCCTTTATCCCAAAACCCGGGGGTGATAAAATAGGACGCCGCAGGCTTGATACTCATTTTATTGGTTTTCAAAACCTGGGAGCCAAATTTGAATTTGACCAGAAAAATCATCAATACTCCGTTGATGCCAGCAAACTGAAAGGTACCTATATGTTGCTGGATGAAGCCAGTGTTACCGGTACGGCTAATATTGTTATGGCAGCTGTTCTGGCTGAAGGGGAAACCACCATTTACAATGCTGCCTGTGAACCCTATTTGCAACAGCTCTGCAATATGCTCAACCGGATGGGAGCGAAAATAAGCGGAATTGGTTCGAATTTATTAAGCATCCATGGAGTTAAAGAACTTTTCGGGACCAATCACAGGATCCTTCCCGATATGATAGAAATCGGTTCCTTCATTGGCCTTGCAGCCATGACCGGGTCTGAAATCAGGCTTCGGGATGTTAGTATTAAAAACCTGGGAATAATTCCGGAATCTTTTAAAAGACTTGGGATTAAAATACAGGTCGAAAATGATGATATATTTATCCCAAGGCAGGAACATTATGAAATTGAGAGTTTTATTGACGGGGCAATAATGACCATAGCTGACGCACCATGGCCGGGGCTGACACCTGATTTGCTGAGTGTAATGCTGGTTGTTTCCACACAGGCCAAAGGAGCTGTATTGATCCATCAAAAAATGTTTGAATCCCGGTTGTTCTTTGTGGATAAACTGATAGATATGGGGGCCCAAATCATTCTTTGCGATCCTCACCGTGCAAACGTCATCGGGCTGGATAAAAAGATCAGTTTACGGGCTACCACTATGACTTCACCCGATATACGTGCGGGTGTTGCCTTGTTAATTGCAGCTCTGTCAGCAGAAGGAACCAGTGTTATTCATAATATTGAACAAATTGACCGGGGCTACCAGTTTATTGATGAAAGACTGAATGCCATTGGAGCAAAAATTGAGAGAATTTAATTTCAAAAAAGATATTATATTTGCACAAATATAGATATGTAGATATAATAATAATAATTTTATAGAAAATGAAAAAAAGTGTATTTAGTTTTTTACTGGTAGGTATTGTATTTTTAGGTTCCTGCGCAGGTGGACAGGATAAAAAGGAGGCGGATAAACCAAAAAGTGAAGTTTCAGAAATGGTTACGATTCCGGTTGGTTTAAATATTGGAGATCGTGCCCCGGATTTAGAATATCCATCCCCTGACGGAGAAATGATAAAGCTTTCTTCACTCAGAGGAAAAGTGGTTTTGATTGATTTCTGGGCAGGATGGTGTCCTCCATGTCGAAGGGAAAATCCTAATATTGTAAAAACATACCATGAATTCAAAGACAAGGAATTCACAGTAGGTAATGGCTTTGATATTTATTCCGTTTCCCTGGATGCAACCAAAGAAAACTGGGTAAATGCCATTGAAGCTGATAAGCTGGAATGGTCAAGTCATGTAAGCGATCTGAAATACTGGGAGTCTGTTCCGGCAGCCATGTACCAGGTCAGAGGAATTCCGGCAAGCTGGCTGATTGATGGTGAAGGAAGAATTCTGGCCCGGAATCTCAGGGGAGAGCAACTGGGTGCAAAACTGAGTTCTTTATTGAAATAGTTACTACATTGAATAAAATAAAAGCCACTCTATAAGGGTGGCTTTTTTCGTTAGGATAATTTTTAGTAATTTACCTTATATTTAAGCTTGTTTTCAATTCATTATAGTTTATCCTGAAAAAATTGTGAAATTGAAGAAATCCATCAAATACAAAATCTTAGCTTCTGAGAAACTGGTTTTAGAATACTATTCAGGGTATATTTCAAAAGAAGATATCTACCGTGTGAAAAAGAAAATTTCAGCCCTGAAAGATTACAGACCAACATTCCACCTAATTGCAGATTTTACTTCTGCTACTCTTGCAGTAGATGTAAAAGAGGTTCCTCAGTATTTTACCTTTATAAGAAATAATCCAAAATTGATGGGGAAAAGGAAAACTGCATTTATAACAAGTAAGCCCAATGAAGTGGTTTTATCTCATATATTTGATTTATCAAAAAAAGATACTCCCATTGAATCAAACATTTTCTCTAGCTTTTCTGCTGCCGCATCCTGGCTAAATTTATCATCGACTGCATTTAATCAGGTAAATGAAATCATTGAAGATTTTAGGAAGTAATCTAGAATTTCACAATCGCATTGAATTATAAAAAGCCAGGCCCGGAATAAGTAAGAATCAATTCCATTTTATCCATCAAAAGCATTCAATATATCCGCGGTATCATAATAGTGACGATGACGGATAATTTTATTGTTTTTAATGGTGAAAATCATTGCCCATTCATGGACATAATCATTTGATGTGCACCTGATTGTTCCCTTATTTCTCCCTTCAACAACCACTCTATCACCCTGGGCAGTAAATTCAATAATTTCAAAACTTCCGGGTACAAGCTGTTG
>CBDUPM010000214.1:0-5445 GCA_965369105.1 uncultured Bacteroidales bacterium
ATCTTGTTTCGATCTGCCCTGATGGTTAGAAAGAGCACCCGGACATTCCCGGCTCTTGTGGCGGTAGGTCTGAGCCTGATTATCGTTTTCCAGGCATTGGTGAATATGGCCGTTGCCGTGAACCTGGTGCCTGTAACCGGACAGCCTTTGCCCTATATAAGCAGCGGGGGCTCCTCAATTTTATTTACCAGTATTGCATTGGGGGTTATCCTGAGCGTTAGCTGGGGAATACAGGAAGATCAAAAGAAACTTTTACAGGAAGAGGAGGTGGAGAATGCATAAAAGGATCATCATAGGAGGAGGAGGAACCGGAGGCCATATTTTTCCGGCAATCAGCATTGCAAATGCCATTATGGATTTATTCCCGGATACAGAAATACTTTTTGTAGGCGCAGAAGGAAAAATAGAAATGGAAAAAGTACCTGAAGCAGGCTATAAAATCATAGGTCTTCCGGTAGCCGGTTTGCAAAGGAAACTTAGTCTGAAGAATTTATCCTTTCCCTTTAAGCTGTTTAGATCAATGCTAAAATCGAGAAGAATCCTGAATGATTTTAAACCAGATTTTGCCCTGGGAGTGGGAGGATATGCCAGTGGCCCGATTTTAAAAGCAGCTTCCGGAAAAGGAATTCCAATTGCAATCCAGGAACAAAATTCTTATGCAGGTTTAACAAATAAGCTTCTTTCAAAAAAAGCAGTCGCCATATTCGTAGCCTACGAAGAAATGGATAAATATTTCCCTGCTGAGAAGATAATCCTCACCGGAAACCCGGTCAGAAAAGATGTGATAGATTTTAATTCTGGTAATGAAAATGCACATAAAGTATTTGGATTAAGTGAAAAGAAAAAGACCATTTTAGCCATAGGAGGAAGCCTGGGTGCAAGAACCATCAATGAGAGCCTTGAAAAAAACCTGGAAAGCTTAGGGGCAGATACACAGCTTATCTGGCAAACAGGAAAATACTATTATGAGGGTCTGAAAAACAGATTGAATGGTAAAACAGGAGATAATATAGTTCTCCTCCCATTTATAAAAGATATGAATCGCGCGTTTAAAGCAGCTGATATCATTATTTCAAGGGCAGGAGCAGGAACCATATCTGAATTGGCCATAGTTGGCAAACCCGTAATTCTGGTTCCCTCACCCAATGTGGCAGAGGATCACCAGACAAAAAATGCCCTGGCGCTTACTAAAACAAATTCAGCAGTACACATTAAGGATGAAGACGCCCCGGCTATATTAGTGAATACCGCATTGGGAATCTTAGCCGACGATAAAAGAAGAAAAGAATTATCTGAAAATATAAAAAAACGGGCTTTGCCCGGGTCAGCCAAACATATTGCAGAAGAGATTTTTAAATTGATATGATTAAACTGGAAAACATAGAGTATATCTATTTTATTGGAATCGGGGGCATTGGAATGAGTGCCCTGGCGAGGTATTTCAATTTGAATGGTAAAAGGGTTGCCGGTTATGATCGTGTTTCTACCGCTTTGACAGATAATCTGACCCGGGAAGGGATGTCCATTCATTTCAATGACGATATAGAGGCGGTCCCGAAAGAATTCCTTAATCGCGATTCTGCCCTGGTCGTTTATACTCCTGCCATCCCGGAATCGCATAGTGAATTCAGATATTTCCGGCAAAATGGGTATTCCCTGTTAAAAAGATCTGAATTGCTCGGAATGATAACCAGAGATAAAACAGGGATCGCAATTGCAGGTACCCATGGTAAAACCTCTGTTTCGACTATGCTTGCAGAGATTCTGAATTACTCCGGGCAACCGGCAAATGCATTTTTGGGTGGGATTAGCAAAAACCTGGGATCCAATCTTCTGTTGAATAAAACTTCAGACAGGTTTGTCGTGGAAGCAGATGAATTTGACCGGTCCTTTTTACAATTATATCCGCGATTTGCCCTGGTAAGCTCTATGGATGAAGATCACCTGGATATTTATAAGGATTATAATCACCTCAGGGAATCTTTTGAAAAATTTATCACACAGGTTCAAAAAGGAGGAAAAATAATCCTGAAAAAAGGTCTCACCATCGAAACCCCGGATGAAAGGGAAATATTCACCTATGCCCTGGAGGATGATAAGGCTGATTTTTATGCCGGTGACATAAAAAGAAATGGATTTAGATATAATTTTTCATTTCATACTCCGGATGCTGTTTTTGAAAATATGAGCCTGGGGGTATATGGAAAAATTAATCTGGAAAATGCCGTTGCTGCTCTCTCCTTAGCCTGGGTATTAGGTGAAAAAGAGCATGTACTTCGAAAGGGAATCAAAGAATTTAAAGGGGTAAAAAGAAGGTTTGATGTCCGGTATGAAACAGATAATCAGATATATATTGATGATTACGCTCATCACCCGGAAGAGATAAGAGCATTCCTGGAATCGGTAAAGGAAGCCTTGCCTGACAAAGTATTAACCGGAATTTTCCAACCTCACCTGTATTCAAGGACAAAAGATTTCGCAGAAGGATTTGGAAAAAGCTTATCCATTTTGGACCATGTCATCCTAATGGAGATTTATCCGGCCAGAGAAGAGCCCATACCCGGGGTTAGCGAAAGCCTGATTTTTGATGCCCTGGAAAACAAGGGGGATAAAATTATGGCCAAAAAGGAACAGGTTTTAAAAATAATTGAGGAAAGGAATCCGGAAGTTTTAGTCACCATGGGTGCAGGTGATATCGACCAGTTGGTGGAAGGTTTAACCGGAATTATGAGAAAATGAAGAAAGTATTAAACATAGGGTTTAAAATTTTGCTTTTAGCATGCCTGGCAGTAAGTCTTTCTTTTACAAACGGGAAAGAAAAAGAGCTGCTATGTAATGATCTCCGGATTGAGATGAGGGATACTCTTCATTCCGGCTTTCTCACAAAAATTGATATTGAGAATATAATTTTAAAAGAGGAAACAGAAATTTTGGGTTACCCACTGAAAGGTATCAATACGAGAAAACTCGAATCCCGTTTAAAATCAATGCCTTACATTAAGAATGCTGAAATTTTTTACGACATGGAAGGTATATTGTCAGTTAAGATAAAGCAAAGAATTCCTGTCATCCGTATTATTACCCCTGACGGAAATACTTACTACCTTGATGAAGAAGGCTATATTTTCAGACCCCGGGGGAAATTCACACCCCACATTCTTATAGCAAACGGCTATTTCAGTACCGGAAGTGAACTAAATTCATCAAGATCCCTGAATGAAATCGGGGATAAAGAAAAATATGCTGAGTGGTTCAAAGCACATCAGCTTGCCCTTTATATTGACAGAAATGAATTCTGGAAAGCACAGCTGGTGCAGGCATATGTTAATTCCCAAAATGAATTTGAGCTGATTCCCAGGGTGGGAGCACATCAGATAATCCTGGGTGATGCGACCGATCTGGAGGATAAGTTTAATAAACTGATGACACTTTATACCGATGGCTTCAACTATGAAGGTTGGAATAAATATGAGAAAATCAATTTAAAATATAAAAATCAGGTAATCTGTACGAAAAGATAGAACTATGGCAAAAAAAGAAAAAATCGTAGCAGCAATCGACATTGGGACGACAAAAATTGTTTCCCTGGTTGGTCGCATAAATGAAAACGACAAACTTGAGGTTTTAGGCTTGAGTAAAACCGTTTCCAAAGGTGTGAAAAGAGGGGTGGTCCTGAATATTGAGGAAACCGTTAATGCTATTGAATCAACCGTCAAAGAGGCTCAAAAAATGTCGGATGTGCACTTTGAAGATGTGTTTGTCGGGATTGCAGGACAACACATTAAATCTCTCAGAAACCGGGGTTATATTAACCGCGACTCATACGAAGATGAAATTACCCGCCAGGATATCCAGAAGCTGGTTGAGGATATGTATAAAATTCCGGTGGATGTCGGGGAAGAAATTCTCCATGTAATTCCCCAGAATTTTATTGTGGATAATGAAACGGGAGTTAAAAATCCGGTGGGAATGTCGGGCAAAAGAATGGAAGCAAATTTTCACATTGTTGTGGGCCAGATTGCATCGGCCAAGAACATTGAAAAATGCATTAATCGCGTGGGCATGAATGTAAAGCAATTGGTTCTGGAACCTCTTGCATCCAGTGAAGCGGTATTAACTGCCGATGAAAAGGAGGCGGGGGTAGCATTGGTGGATATCGGAGGGGGAACAACGGATGTTGCGGTTTATTATGATGATATCATCCGGCATACTGCAGTGATTCCCTTCGGAGGGAATGTGGTAACCAGGGATATTAAGGAAGGATGTTCCATACTTCAGCGCCAGGCAGAATCACTTAAGGTTCAGTTTGGTTCGGCACTGGGGGATCTGGCGAAAGAAGATAAAGTGGTCACTATCCCGGGTATCAGTGGACGCGACCCGAAGGAGATCAGCTTTAAGAGCCTTGCCTATATTATTCAATCCAGGATGGAAGAGATTATCGATGCTGTTATGTTTGAAGTCGAAAATTCAGGTTATATGGATAAGTTGTCCGCCGGTATCGTTTTAACAGGTGGAGGTGCCATGTTGAGAAATCTTCCCCAGCTGGTAAAGTTTAAAACCGGAATGGATGTTCGCATAGGTTTTCCAACAGAAAGACTGGTTAAGGAAACGAATGAAGAAGCGAATCAACCTATGTATTCCACATCTATTGGACTTCTTTTGAAAGGTTATGAATACCTGGTTGAGAATGATGAAATGACAACAATGAAAGATGAAAACCTGGTGGAAGAAACTGAAAAACAGGTAAATAGCACGAAAATAAGGGAAAAACTAAAATTGAAAGGTGGATTCATTGATTCTATCAGAAATGCCATGTCAGACATTTTTGAAGAAGATGATTCAAGATTATAAATTTAAAAGAAATTAGCCATGGCCGAAGATTTGATGAATTTTGATATGCCGGTAGACAGGTCTTCCATCATAAAAGTGATAGGAGTTGGGGGAGGTGGAAGCAATGCCGTTAACCACATGTTTAAAAAAGGTATTAAAGATGTAAATTTTGTGGTTTGTAATACCGATGCCCAGGCCCTGACCAACAGTCCTGTAAGTGTAAAAATCCAGTTGGGTGAATCCCGAACCGAAGGTCGGGGTGCAGGAAATAAACCGGAAGTGGGAAGAGAGGCTGCGATGGAAAACCTCGATGATATTAAAGAAGTTCTTTCGGGGAATACCAAAATGGTATTTATCACTGCCGGAATGGGTGGAGGAACGGGTACCGGAGCGGCACCTGTAATTGCAAAAGCTGCCAAAGAAATGGGATTATTAACCGTTGCCATAGTTACCATTCCCTTTCGTTTCGAAGGACAGCAAAGAATACGGCAGGCAATTGAAGGCATAGAGGAAATTCAAAAACATGTGGATTCTCTCCTGGTTATCAACAATCAGAAGCTCCGTGAAATATTTGGAGATCTCAAGCTGGCAGATGCATTTGCACGGGCCGATGAT
>CBDUPM010000215.1:0-5428 GCA_965369105.1 uncultured Bacteroidales bacterium
CATATTTCCATGCTTCTTTTGAATTTAATCGTGCAGAAGAAAAATCTTTTCCATCAATTGATTCATGGATGGCCGTTATATGAAGTTTGCCATTTTTTACGTATGCATTTTTTAATTCTTGCTCCGTGTAAATCTGAAGCTCATTATTTCCCCATCCTGCTTTATTGCCTTCCGTGTCATATATCCATTTAGCAGAATCCGGGAAGCCCTCATAATCGAACTCATCAGACCAGACTAGTTGATATGGATCCGTGGATTCTTCAGCTAATTCATTATTATCATTGGATTTAGTCTGATTACATGCCGAAAATATAAGTGTTACTGAAATAAAAAACAGAATAAGATTATGCGTTTTCATTGTGCTAAAGTTATAGATTTAAAAAAATTAGAGGATCAATACAGGGAACAGATCTGGAAGCGTCAGGATACATGTGGCTATATGATTTTATTTTCCTTTAACTAAAAAAGGAAAGTTAATTGTTGCACAATGTTGATTTCCATCGGTAATATAAACAAAAATCCGATATGCTCCGGGATTTTCAGGACTATGAAATAAGATTTCTTCCGGACTAACTTCCAGATGCAGTTCTTCCAGTGTAGGAGGCCTGCTTTCCCGGTCTCCTCCAATTTTCAGGTCCGTACTTTCAGGCAGGACTTCCACCCGCGCCTCCAGCGGATCTCCATCAGCATCTGATACTTCCAGTTCGATTTTATATTTTTCTCCCGGAATCAGTGTAATATTATCAAACCTTTCGATGCCATCCAGCTTTTGGGATATAATTTGCGGACAATGGTTTTCCGGTTCCTTATCATTCCAGAATGTATACATGACATCAATGGCTTCCGTAAATTCATCATTTTCTGTAATAAGTCCATACCATGTTGGTGTTCTTTCCTGTTTTTGTCCCCATAAAAATATAAATGAGCCCACACAAAGATTTTTTTCAGCAAAAATCGCTTTCTCATACCTTTCCTTTATTGCGGCAGCTTTTTCTGTCGAAGTTTGTTCAACCGGAGCATTCCAGCTTGTTTTCCCTACTTCCCAATGTCCTGTAGCTCCCCATTCACTAACCATATAAGGACCTTCATAACCGGATTCTTCAATTCGTGTCGGTAAATTTATAATGTCGCCATACATCTGAATGCTTAAAAAATCAAGGGCCGGACAATGTTCCATGATATAATCCACATCCACTTTATTAATTCCGGCAAGCATGGTAGTTACCGGGTGATTTCCATCTACTTCCTTAATCATTTCAGCAAGTCCCTGGACAGCATCCCATACTTTCATATTGGAATATTCCAGGTTTAATTCATTTCCAATTCCCCAACCCAATAAAGCCGGGTGATCTTTATATTTTATGATATCCGCTTTCATTTCTTCCAGTTGATTCTGAACTGCAACCGGATCATTGTAATCGAATCCTTTTCTTTCCTTTTTTACATCCAGTCCTAAAAAAACCATTAAACCGTTGGCATGGGCAGAATCCAGAAGCTCTTCAGAAGGAACATGACCATTATCTATTCCCCAGGTTCTGAAAGCATTTGCTCCATGCTGTGCAAGAGAATGTATTCTGTCATATTCCAATCCTGCCCCTTCAATATAAAACTCTTCTCCATTTACAAATAAGCGGTATTTTCCATCATTATTCACCAATTCAACAACCGAACCCTTATAATTGGATTCATTATCCCCTGAACCGGGATTTGAGCAGGAAGAAAAAAGTAAAACGGCTATTACATAAATTACGAATCTGAACATATCTTTTATTTTTAAGGTTTTCCTGAAATGACAAAATAATTAATAAAAATAAAAGTCCTCAACGGAAAATATAAAAACTTAATATCACTATTCCGAAGGGGACCTTCTTACAGAAAAAAACATGAATGAATTTCATTTACTATTTATAAGATTCAAATATTGCTATAAATGTAAATAAAATACCTAACATCAATTGAGAATATCACTACTCAAAAACTCTTTCTTTCAAGGCGTTCAACTGATCCTGAAAAAGCAATATCCAAACTATAAATAAACATTTTGATTAATAATTCCGGGATATAAGAATGTGATCGGGCCTGGTCTGTATTCAATTAATGAGGCTGACCTGTAAGACAGTACTTATAAAATTTTACCTGCACAATAAAAACAGAACCTGATTTGAAAGAAAACTACCACCTGCCAGGTGGAGCCATGGTGTTTAGGTTAAACTGCCTTTGCTTATTTTTGGTTACTTTCCTGTTCCAGAATAAGAAAGTGACCGGGGTATGGAGTGAAACCCTTTTGAACTTAGAAGATTAAAGTTGAGCGGTCTCCATTTTTACTTTTCAGAATGCTTGCTGTAGTTTGCGATATTATCTGTTCGATTTATCCACACTTGGAATTACCACAGTTATTGCATTTCAGGCAACCTTCTTCATATACAAGGTCTGCAGAGCCACATTCTGTGCATTTCACTTTGCCTTCTACCTTGGTTCCGTCTTTTATATACCTTTTAAGTGCACGCGACACTCCTGCGGTCCATGTATTAATTGCCTCACTATCGAGCCTTAGCGATGCGACCAGGTCAATAACATCTTCAATAGGCATCCTGTGTCGAAGTACTCCGGATATTAATTTAGCATAATTCCAGTATTCTTTTTCAAATTGATGAGACAAGCCACCCATGGTATTTTTATAACCGTATTTATCGGTATATTCAAAATCATATCGTGTTTCGCCGTCTTCGCTCTTATTTTTTATGATTTTTCCTTTTGTAATACTTTTAGGGATAGGAAACATATCATCATCCACCAGACCTGTAAATATTTCATAGGGATACCCGTCTTTCAGGCCAACAAAAGCAATCCATTTTTCCTTATTATGCATAAATCTCAGGATATCTGCATCGAGTACTTTGGGTCGAACCAGCTTACTTTTCTCATCACTTTTCTCCTCTTTTTTCCCTTCCTTTTTGGTATTGCTAATTAAAACGCCTGAACGAGAACCGTCGCGATACACCGTTACCCCCTTACATCCTGATTGCCATGCAGTGACATAAAGTTTTCCTACTAATTCTTCTTCAACATTTTCCGGCAAATTAATTGTAACACTAATGGAATGATCCACCCATTTCTGTATTGCACCCTGCATTTTTACTTTCGCTTCCCAGTCCACATCATTGGATGTCGCTTTGTAATAAGGAGAAGCCTTAATCAGTTCATTTACTTTTTCGTCTTCCCAGGTTTTAATTTCTTCTGTATTATGTCCGTTCGCTTCCAGCCATGTGATAAACTTGTGATGGAATACATTGTATTCCTCCCAGCTGTCTCCCAACTCATCTATAAAACTTATATTTGAATCCTTATCATTCGGGTTCACTTTCCTTCTTCGTTTATAGGCTGGTAAAAACACCGGCTCTATTCCGGAGGTTGTCTGGGTCATCAGGCTTGTGGTTCCGGTTGGAGCAATGGTCAGGAGGGAAATATTTCTTCTCCCATGTTCCACCATATCATTGTAGAGCGATTCATCCTCATTTTTCAATCTTAAAATGAAAGGATTGTCCATTTCTTTCTGACTGTCAAAAACTTTAAATGCTCCCCTCTCTTTTGCCATAATTGTTGAAGAACGGTAGGCTTCTAGAGCTATTGTTTTATGAATTTCAATTGAAAAATCAACTGCATTTTCACTCCCGTATCTCAGTCCGAGGGCTGCAAGCATATCTCCTTCAGCAGTAATTCCCACACCGGTTCTGCGTCCTTCTGTAGCTTTGGTTTTTATTTTTTCCCAAAGACTTCTTTCCACTGCTTTTAATTCTTCACTTTCCGGATCGCTGTTTATTTTTTCCAGTATCGCATCAATCTTTTCTATTTCAAGATCAATTATATCATCCATTATCCGCTGGGCTTTTTGAACATGCTCTTTGAAAAGTTCAAAATTGAAAACAGCCTCGCTGGTAAATGGATTTTCAACATAACCGTAGAGATTTATTGCCAGCAACCGGCAACTGTCATATGGACATAAAGGAATTTCTCCGCAGGGATTGGTGGACACCGTCTTGAATCCCAGGTCGGCATAAGAATCCGCCACTGATTCATTCACTATGGTATCCCAGAAAAGAATGCCAGGTTCGGCTGATTTCCAGGCATTGTATACTATTTTAGACCATAATTTATTGGCATCAATCTCTTTTTTATAGGTAGGATTATCAGAATCAATGGGGTACTGCTGCACGAAAGGTTCATTATTCACGACTGCCTGCATAAACTCATCGTTAATCCGGACGGAAACATTCGCTCCGGTTACTTTCCCACTGGTCATTTTGGCGTCAATAAAATGCTCTGAATCCGGATGCTTTATTGAGATACTGAGCATCAACGCTCCTCTTCTGCCGTCCTGCGCCACTTCCCTGGTAGAATTGGAATATCGTTCCATAAAGGGAACAACACCGGTTGATGTAAGAGCTGAATTTAAAACCGGGCTACCGCTGGGCCTGATGTGTGAAAGATCATGGCCCACTCCACCTCTTCTTTTCATTAACTGAACCTGTTCCTGATCAATTTTCATAATGGCACCATAGGAATCTGAAGGTCCGTCATTTCCAATTACAAAACAGTTTGAAAGGGAAGCAATCTGAAAATTATTCCCTATTCCCGTCATGGGTGATCCCTGTGGAACAATATATTTAAAATCCTTAAGCAGATGATAAATCTCGTCTTCAGACATAGGATTCGGATATTTCTTTTCAATCCTTGCTATTTCTCCGGCAATTCTTCTGTGCATCATATCCGGATTTTTTTCAAAGAGATTTCCGTAGGAATCTTTCAAAGCATACTTGTTGACCCATACCCTTGCTGCAAGTTCATCCCCTTTAAAATAGTTTAAAGAATCTTTATAAGCTTCATCATTAGAATAAATCTCTTTCTTCACCTCTTCCTTTCCACCCCTGTTTTTTACTTCGGGTGTCTTTTCATCGAATAAAATTCCTGTTTTCTTTGTTGAAGCCATTTCGTCCATTTCTAATTTTTTCGTTAAGGGTTAAATACCATTCGGTTAAGATTTTTACCGGTGGCAAAAACGGGTAACGCAATTTATACATCCAAGTTTCTCCGACCAAGAAATTGCAGGTTGCTTTTATTAACAGTATTGAGAACTTTTCAACCCCACTTTATAATGTATTGATTACCTGATTTTTACAATTAACATGGGTGAAGCAGGCCATTTTTTCAAATAAAAGACTTTTTGGTCTTATTTAGATTTCAACCCTCTTATTTTAAGTGTTAAACCAAAGTAATCTGCAACTTTTTAAGTCAGTAAAACTTTGTTCAAGATAGAATTAAAACGCTTTTTAATTGAAAATGTTAAGGTGCATTTTTCAACAAAATGAAAATTGATTTTGTGAAAAAAAAAATTGAAAAAGACTTGAATTTTAAAATTACCAGTGAAATA
>CBDUPM010000216.1:0-5423 GCA_965369105.1 uncultured Bacteroidales bacterium
GAATGTGGAATTCATTAAAAGATGATTTTCCTGAATTGAATATCATTCATAGGGGATTTGGAGGATCCAATTCAGCAGATGTCTTGAAATACATGAATGAAATTGTTTTACCTTATAACGCGGAAAACATTGTTTACTATGAGGGTGATAATGATATTCCGGCAAAGATTCCCCCGGACACGATAATATACAATATGGAACAATTTATTATCAGGGTCAGAGAAACACGCCCTGATACCAAAATATACCTCATTTCCCCAAAACCAGCAATTGTTAGAATGCAATCATGGAACACATACAAGCTTTTGCATTCGAAAATGGCCGGATTGGCCGAAAGTTATACAGATGTTTTTTTTATTGATGTTTCTGAAGAAATGTTTCATGATAGCAGGCTTAATGAAGATCTGTTTATTGAAGACGGATTGCATATGAATGATAAAGGATATAAAATCTGGACCGATAAAATTAGAGAAGTCATGAAGCTGTAATATTTACATCAGCAACCACGGGGAACTTTAAAAACTTTTAGATAAAATTTCCGTATGAATAAAAAAGTTTTTAACTCTGGTTTTTTTACATAATTTTAGAAAGTGCGATATCAGATAAACCCATGAAGAAAATCTATATTTTCATATGTATTATTCTTAGTGTTTTAGTTGCATTAAATATTGCTTATTTAAATAGAATAAAATCTTCCCAGCTGGATTTTCAGAGAGATATTCTGTTGAGTCAAACAAAGCTTGCCGGTAATGAAATTGAAACCACGATCAAAAATTATGAGAATAATCTTACCCGGATAATCTTTAAAAACATTAATGAAATTTACGGTATTTTTGACGATCAGCAATCAATGGAATACATTATTGCTGACATTAAAAATTTCTATGCCAAGTATCGCAATCTTATTTCCAATATATCTGTTTACGACAACGAAAATAATTTCCTGGGCTTTTATATTAATGAACAGGATGAATTTGTTATTGATACTTTTTCAAGACAACAGAATAATAGCCTTGAACCAAGAGATATAATTAAATCTTATGGCAGTAACTATTTGAGCTTTTTCCCATTTTTTGAAAACAATGTTCTGAAAGGAAATGTGGTGGTTGAAATTGATCTTGAAAAATACCTGAACACCATATTTACTTTATATGAAATTGAAGATGTTCAATGGATGTGGTTATTAAATACGGAGGGGGAAATCATCTGCTCTGGAAAAGAGAATGATTTTGAAGTGAGCGAAATCCAGGTTTTATCTGACAGCATTTTTAATGAGGTTGTGGGGATCCATGAACACAGCCTGTTGATTGATAATAACAAAAGTACACTCTTGTCAGCATATTATCCTTTGAATGTCATAAAAAATGACTTCGGAATTGTGTATTCCCTTCACATCGGAAATATTCTGGATGTTTTTATCAATAAGAACAGGATTCGGGGACTGGTCAACCTGATAATATTTTTAATTATTCTGGGTGTAATTACAGCTAAAATTTTTATTGATCAAAAAAGATACAGGGGATATCAAACCAGGATGCTGGAAATGAAAATGATTATTGAACATTTTCCTATAGGTATCATGGTAAGGGATAAACAAGGCATAATCAAATTAATTAACACTACCGGACAGAAACTACTTTTTGTGGACAAAAATGAAGACCTGGTTGGAAAGAACTTTGATGAAAAATTCCTGGTCACCAATAAATATTTGCTTGATGACAACAAATCCTCTCCATTTGATACAGGTCATTTCATGCATTATACAAAAGAAGGCAATGAAATAGTCGTTTACCTGAAAGATGAAGAAAAACAAATTGCCGGGAATAAATACATTCTTTCTGCTCTGATTGATGTTTCCCCTATTGAAAAATCAAGGAAACAGGAAGCTGCAGCGAATCAGGCTAAATCAGATTTTCTGGCCAAAATGAGTCATGAAATCCGGACACCCATGAACGGGATTATCGGCATGGTTGAAAATCTTTTAACAGGGAAATTATCTAAAGACCAAAAAGAGCAGGTTGAAATAATCAGAAAATCCTCCGACCTGCTCATGGCGATAATCAATGATCTTCTTGATTTTTCAAAAATCGAAGCTGGAAAAATGCTTTTGGAAGAAATTCCTTTTAAACTTTCAGAAGAATTAAAATTATCCACGGAACTTTTTAAACATGCCGCAAAGGAAAAAGGAATTAAATTAAATTATGATATTAAACCGGAAGTTCCGGACAGTCTGATTGGTGATCCTTTTCGGTTAAGGCAGGTCATTTCTAATCTTTTAAGTAATTCAATTAAATTCACTAAAGAAGGGGAAATAAAGATAGGGATTGAATTACTTGAAAAAGTGAATCATAGTGTGAACCTTCATTTTGTTGTTGAGGATACCGGAATAGGTATTCCAAAAGATAAATTGGCTACAATTTTCAGCCGCTATGAACAAGCCGGAGGTTCAACATCAAGGAAATTCGGAGGTACAGGCCTGGGTATGGCTATATCCAAACAACTTGTTGAGATGATGCATGGTGAAATTTTTGTTGATAGTCCTTCTGGTATCAGTAAATCCAGCGAATACCCGGGAACCCGGTTTAGCTTTAACATTGAACTTCATTCAGATGAAAAGCTTAAGAAAGATTATAATTATAAGAATATCAAGAATTTAAATCAGGTTACCGCACTTATCCTGAGTAAACATAAAGATGAAACTGATAATATTCACAGGGTATTTGACAATTTCGGTATGAATTTTAATTACCTGGAGTACGAGGATAATGCCATTGACAAAGCTATTTTTCACATAGAACAAAAAAATGAGCTTTATCAGCTGATTGTTATTAAAGATAAACCCGGATATGATGGATTTGCTCTTGCCCGTCAACTGAAGGAAAATGGGATATCCGACAGGTACCCGATAATCCTGATAAGTTCAAATGATAAACCCGGGAACTATAAAAAATGTAAAAGTCTGGGGATTGATTACTATCTGGTTAAGCCATATGACTCTCATGAAGTGTTTAATATTTTAAAAGATTCCCTTCCCTCTGTTGACGATATGGTAGAAAAATCAGGTACTTTCAAAAAAATTAAAACCAACCTCGAAATCCTGGTGGCAGAAGATAATATAATAAACCAGAGAGTAATTCAGGCCATGTTTAAACAGCTGGGTTATGAAATTACTCTGGCAGGAAACGGGGACGAGGCAATACATGCCATGAGCAAAAATAAATTTGATCTTGTATTCATGGATTTATTAATGCCTGAAAAGGATGGACTGACAGCCACTGCGGAAATCAGGGCAAATGGAGATAATACCACCATTATCGCTATGACAGCAAGCAATGAAAAAGAAAGAAGAGAAGAAGCTTTTGCCGCCGGAATGAATGATTATGCAACTAAACCGATTACTCTCGGACAGGTAAAACGCTTATTGATTAAATGGTTCTCAGAAACAGTTTCGTAAAATTTTATACCTTTACTATTCATCATTTTTATTCCTATGAGATCACACGAAATAGATTATAAGATAATCGGAGATGATATTCAACTGGTGGAGATTGAACTGGACCCGATGGAAACCGTAATTGCAGAAGCCGGTTCTATGGTTTATATGGAATCAGGAATTGAATTTGACGTCAAGATGGGAGACGGTTCTTCTCCTAATCAGGGAATAATGGGTAAACTATTGTCTGCAGGGGCAAGAGTACTTACCGGAGAATCCCTTTTTATCACCCATTTTACCAACCGGGGAAGAAACCGAACCCGGGTTGCATTCTCTGCTCCCTATCCGGGAACCGTTATTCCAATAGACCTGTCGCAGGTGGGAGGAAGGTTAATTGTACAAAAAGACGGATTTCTTTGTGCAGCCATGGGAACGAAATTATCCATTACCCTGAATAAAAGGATAGGATCCGGCCTTGTAGGGGGAGAAGGATTTATTCTTCAATCTCTCGAAGGCGACGGAATGGCTTTTGTACATGCCGGTGGCACGGTCATTGAAAAGCAGTTGAATAATGAAACACTTAGAATCGATACCGGATGCGTGGTAGCATTTGAACCTTCGCTGGATTTTAATGTTGAAACAAGCGGAAGTTTGAAATCCATGTTGTTTGGGGGAGAAGGCATTTTCCTGTCTACCTTTACAGGCTCCGGAAAAGTCTGGCTGCAATCTATGCCCATCAGGAAGCTCATCAGGGCTATTGCACCATACGGCAAAAATGCAGGAAAAGAAGCCTCATCTATTTTGGGGAATTTCCTTGAAAGATAAAATTTATTGACGGTTTGGAATTATGATATTGAACTTAAAATTAATAATATAAAAACCCCCTGTTATAATGAAAATAATAATACATACCTCCATATTTCTTTCTTTAATCCTTATCCCATTTTCTCCCAGGGTTTTTTCACAAAACAGAACCTATACAGAAAATGCAAATGAATTGATTTTTTCTTTTGCGGATATCGAGAAAAGCGATGGAACATCACCCAACAACCCTATGAGATTTACCATGTTTTTTCATGCAGGTAACATCGTTCACTATGATTTCAGCGAATATGCCGGATTATATTCCGGATGGGCTCTCAGAAATATTGGATTTATAACCGAGGAAAATGATATTAAAATAAAAAGAAGAACCTATTCTATCGGAATACCGATTGCCCTTAAACTGGGGGATATGAAAAACAGGGTATATGTTTATGGAGGAGGAAGTTATGAGCTTTTCTTTCACTATAAGCATAAAAGATTTATTGACGGTGAAAAAGAAAAGCAAAGTGAATGGTTTAGCGACAGAACGGACCGGTTTGCACCATCCTTATTTGCCGGAATCCAGTTTCCAAAAGGATTTAACCTGAGGTTTAAGTATTATCCCAACAACTTTCTGAATACAGATTTTGTTGGACGTGATTTTGGGGAAGATGTGGACTATAGCGATTTTGCTAAAACAAACCTGTTTTATATTGCACTTTCCTGGAATTTTAGCCCAAAAAATTTAGGGTTGGATATTGGAAATTCCGAAGAAGCGAAATTTACCAGTTTCAGGAAGTAAATAAATTCATTATTTTTGTAGCGAGGGCAATTAACTCAGAGGTTTAGAGTGCTACCTTGACAGGGTAGAAGTCGCAGGTTCGAATCCCGCATTGCCCACAAAAAAGAGTGCAACCCTTCCGTCAGGAAGGGTTTTTTTATTTCTCATCCCCAGCGTCAAGTTCCGCAGGACTTGTAAGCAGGGGATGAGAAATAAAAAAGGAAGGCGTAGCCTGCACTCTTTTTTGTGGAAGCCCTCCCCCCGGATCAGCGCAGCTAATCCCCTCAATATTTATTACATACTAAGGATCCCCAGCGTCAAGTTCCGCAGGACTTGTAAGCAGGGGATGGGAAATAAAAAAGGAAGGCGTAGCCTGCACTCTTTTTTGTGGAAGCCCTCCCCCCG
>CBDUPM010000217.1:0-5415 GCA_965369105.1 uncultured Bacteroidales bacterium
TGAGCCTTTTCATGTTTCTGCTGGTTCTTATAATGTACATCCTCACATTAGCCGAAACCAGAAAAAACTTTCTATATCTTATTGAAGACCAGCGTGGAATTATGGCCGCCAAAACCAAAAGCATTACTCATGGCATATTCCATTTTCTTATCAATTGCATCTTTTAAAACAATATGCAATGAATGAGGAATCTCAGGCTCGAGCTTTTCAGTATTAATGGTAGGAGGAATAATGCCCTCCTGCAATGCTTTAATGCACAGTATAGCTTCAACTGCCCCGGCACCTCCCAGAAGATGACCGGTCATTGACTTGGTGGCGCTTATGCTTAAATTTTTTGGTATAGCGCTGAATACATTTAATATTGCACGAATTTCACTTAAATCACCCACCGGAGTAGATGTAGAATGTCCATTCAGGTATCCTATATTTTCCGGACTGGTCCCGGCTTCCTCAATCGCACTGAGCATGCATTTGGTTGCTCCCTTGCCCACCGGGTGAGGGGCTGAAATATGATAAGCATCAGCTGTCATTGAGGCTCCGGCAATTTCAGCATAAATTTTAGCTCCCCGCTTCTTTGCATGTTCATATTCTTCCAGTACCAGTGCTCCGGCTCCCTCTCCCATAACAAATCCGTCCCGGTCAATATCAAAAGGCCTTGAGGCAGACATTGGATCATCATTCCGGGTTGATAAAGCTCTCATTGCGTTAAAACCGCCCAGGGAGGAATCCATTATGGGTGCTTCAGATCCACCGGATAAGAATACCCTGGCTTTTCCCATTCGGATATAATTAAATGCATCCATTAAAGAATTATTCGAACTCGCGCAGGCGGATACCGTAGTGAAATTAATTCCCATCATGCCATATTTCATGGAGATCATGCCGGATGCCATGTTGGCAATCATTTTAGGAACAAAAAAAGGATTAAACCGGGGGTTAAACTCATTGGCCACATATCCTTTAATCTCATCCTCCATGGTTGTCATTCCACCCTGCCCGGTTCCCCAGATCACACCGGCATCGAATGATTCAAGGATGTCGGGACCTAAACCACTGTCATCGATCGCTTCACTGGCAGAATACAAGGCAAACTGCGTAAATAAATCCGTTTTCCTGATTTCATTTTTATCCAGGTATTTTTCCGGTTCAAAGTTTTTTACCTCACATGCAAACCGGGTTTTGAATAATGAGGGATCAAACCGGGTTATCTGCCCTACCCCGTTTTTTCCGGATACGGCATTCGACCAAAACTCAGTAACGGAATTTCCAAGGGGGGTGACAGCACCCAGCCCGGTTACAACTACCCTTTTTAAATCCATTGTATTCGTTTAAGTGTTTTTTAGCAGTATTTAATAGTTCTAAAATATGCCTTTTAATCTCAAAAACAATATTTTTATTGAATTTTTGTCCTAAAAAATATTACAAATTCCTCTATATCTGATTCTTACAAAGAATGTAAAACTTTGAAACTGAATAACCCGGAAATTCCTGCTCATTCCATACTAAATTTTAAATCAAATACCAGGATTTCAAATAATGTGATTATTCAGCAGAATTCATAAGATACATTTCTTTTCCAGCCAGTAAAAAGGCCCCGGTGGCATACACCTGCCATTGATCTTCATAAAAGGGATAGGGATCGCCAGCCACCTGCTGAACAAAGCCCAAACGGCCTTCCCCGTTCACATTATTGCATAATGCCAGCCAGGCTTTTTCAACAGCGGGAATATATTCTTTTCCCAGAAGTCCGTTATTAATCCCCCATGCAAGCGCAAAGGTAAAAAAGGAACTGCCGCTGGACTCTCCCATATCCAGGTATTCAGGATCATGCAGGCTAACTCTCCATAATCCGTCCTCATCCTGGATTTGAATAAATTTATGAGCCATTTCCAGGTATTGCTTCTCAAATTCTTCACGATTTGGATAATCCCCCGGAAGGTCCTCAAGAATACGGGCTATGCCGGCTATCACCCAGCCATTCCCCCGGCTCCAGAATATTTTTTTTCCGTTTTCGGAAAGCTTGGCAAAAAAACGATCATCCCTGTAATACAGCGAGTCCTCAGGGGAGTACAGATAGTCAGAGGTTTTCCACCATTGAGTATCCATATATTTCAGGTATTCCTCTATCCCGGTAATTTTCCACATTTCCACAAAGGATGGCGGGGCCATAAAGAGTGCATCACACCAGGTCCACCATTCAAACCGGTATGGATTTTCTTCGAACCGGACATCTGTTGCCTGTCTGTATCTCCTGGCTAGATGAATATCCAGGAGCCATCCGGATTTATCGATTATCTCCGGCAACTCGTATATTTCGTAAAGCCAGGCCCAATTATCGATAATGGTTAATCGATCTGCATGAAAAATATCATCCAGGGGTTTCCATCCTGCAGCCTGCCCGATATTGTACATTTCATTTATATACCTTTCTTCATTTACAATTTCTGAAAATGCTCGTAAACCGGTTAAAAAGGCGCCGTAATGCCAGTCAAGTTCAGTTCTGCCGTAAAATGGATTAGCCAGTTGCCAGTCTGCAGTTTGCCTCATTATCCGTAAAATACCCTCCTTTGATAGTGCATTTGTAATTTCTGGTGAAGGGATATCCATTTTTATGGAGGAATGGAAACGGTCACGAAAGGTCTTTCCATAAGATTTAAGTCTGTTGTGATAAGCAAAATGATGGTAACGGGTGTTTTGCATCCAGAGCAGCTGTAAGGGATTTCCTTCTCCTGCATTTCTGACTGCAAAAGGCCGGATATTGTTTTTAGCTGAACCAGAAGTTATTTTTTCAACCTTCCATTTTTTCCCCTGGCTGGAAGATGTCCATTTTTCTATCTCAAAAATACTGTCCCGGTTAACCGACAGATAAATGACAGAGGGATTCTCCTTATCTATGCTCATGCCACCGGAATAATTAGGTTCGGGTTCGGTAAATCCATCCGGTGTCTCCGGAAACCATCGGCCTGAGTTAATTAGTTCATAGTTATTCCACTTTCCATTCTGATAGCTTGCATAGCAGTACATGTGCTTTTCATCATCCGGAAACCGGACATATGCAATTACCGGATTCCCTTCCGGGTCCTGGGCAATGTCCCAATTCCAGGCTTTTGCCTTTCCTGATTTGCCATCGTACACCTTGTCCAGTTCAGCCGGACTTACAGGCTCTATTCCCATTTCCTTAATCCTGCTCCCATCAGCCCTGAAAAAGCTACCCCCTTCATAATACATATAGTAAATACTATTCTCCTTTTCTTTCCGGGGATGTCCGTCGGTGAATGTGAAATGAATTCTTTTATTTCCGTCAGAATAAATTTTGGCGTAGGGTCTTCTGAAGCTGTAAATAGGTTCAGGCATAAAAAACACCTTTCCTGTTGACCAGCTGTCCCCGTTGTCCTCTGAAAAAGAATAAGAGGGCTTTCCGTCAACCCCCCTCCAAAAAAGATAAATCCTCCCCTTTTCGGATGAGAGTTTCACCGGGTTTGTGTAGGTATGGTTTAATCTTCCTTTGTTTTTTAAAGAAGCATCATTTAAAAACAACTCTTTTACTTCACCCCAGGCTTCAATACTCTCTGGTAATGTGGATTTCACCAAAAACAATGGCATTTCCCCCATCATGTGGGTATTGAAAAAAACGAGTAAGTGTCCTTCCTCATCAAATAAAATGGAAGGATTATTATGATCGTCCACTTCAAGTCCGTCGTAAATTACCCTGGATGCAATTTCATTTGTTTCATGATCATAAAAGGCAATGTGAATATCACCATAATTGTCTACCCATCCCGAGTATGTTCTCTTATATTCACCCTCAAAATACACCGCTCTCGGATCAGAAAACCAGCACCAGGAACCATTAAAAGTCATGGATTGGTAGGATTCCGATGAAAGTGCGGAAGAATTTACGATTTTGTGAGAGGAGGGTTTTTGCGAATGAGCCGATATAAAAAACAGGAACAGGAATAGCATGCAGAATGAATTTCTCATCATTTGATTTGGGTTTAATTGGAAAGTAAAATATTAACCAAATATAAAGAAAGGAGAGAAATTTATAAGCTCCCATTCTTAATTATCCTGTTAAAAAGAAAGAACTTTTTAGAATGCAGTTGATTAATTCCAAAAAAAAGCCTGAAAAATTATTGCAGGTATAGTCTATCCCTTTGATAGGTTTTCTCTCACCCTGAATTCAACAATTTTCCGGATTAAATCATGGGGTATTTCTTTATTAAAGGGAAACTGAACGGAGCCTTTTGAATTTTTATAATTTGAAATTTCTTTTTTAAAAGCCCTTAGTCCGGAAGGTGAAGGATAAAAGCCGATATGATTTTTAAACCCGGCAAAATGAACCAGGTTCCCATTTAATTTGAAGGTTGGAATACCGTAATTGATCGTTTCCTCTGCCCGGGGAGCTGCTTTTTGAATGGTTTCCCTGACCTCTTTTAATTGGACTTGAATTTCCATGGGAAATTTTTGAATGTAGTCATCTACCAGGTTCATATTGCTTGTCATTAGCCGTTTTTGAGTTTGTTTTCAGAATACTTTTTAAAATTGTCCAGGATCGACTGCCATCCCTGTTGTTGCATTTCAACCGGATTTTCCGATTCCGGTTCAAATTTTTCTTCAATCCTTACCCGGCCTTTATTTGATGTGAAGTTTAGGACTACCCTACGGCCATCCTCAAGAGTATATGCTATTCTCTTGTATTTTTCTACACTATCATATCTGCCTATAAAATCGAATCCCATACTCCCATCCCGCGCTTCCATCCTGTAATTAAATATCCCACCGATTTTTAAATCATTCTCTGCCTGGGGAGTATGCCAATCGTCGCTGGCATTATTCCAATGTACGATATCTGATGGATTTGTCCAGAAATCCCAAATTCTTTCCATTGGACCCACTATTTCCGTATAAACAGAAATTATTGATTTTTTTTGTGAAGGCATTTTATTACTGAATTGATAAATAGTAAAATATTAACCAAAAAGCAATACAAAATGTTCTGAACAGATGAGGTTGAATAGAATAAAAATGCAATAAAAGACTGAAATAAACCCGGAAGGAATTATTCCTTTATCATTTTCTGTGATTCAGGTTTGATCCCATATCCCTTAAAAAGAACAACATACAATCCTCTTTCAAGACCCGAAAGTTCAACCGTATTTGAACCGATTTCTTTTCTCATGATCAGTTTCCCTGTAACGCTGTAAATTTCCAGTGTATTAAAGGTATTTGCAGCCTCAGAGCTAAGCATCAACTTATCCTGTACCGGATTTCTAAAGAGTGCGGTTAACCGGTAATTACCGGCCGTTTCCTTAACACCAACCGTCGGGTCTAATTCTTCAATACTGAAATCAGTAAACAATACCTGTTCATCTCTCAGGTTACCGGAATCATTTAAACTCCTGTAAATCCCCCATT
>CBDUPM010000218.1:0-5340 GCA_965369105.1 uncultured Bacteroidales bacterium
ATCCATACAGGGATGCTGAAGGTACAGGTTTTTACCAAATAAGGTCTGATGAAATTATACAGGAAGATCCACTGCTTATTGAATACCTAAAGGCTATGCAGGATTTTTCTTCCCCGGAAGCAGAATTGCTTCCAAACCAGGATGGCGATATATATGTTTCAACCTTCAATAATGCCCTTGTGGCCATAGCCTATATTATTAAAGATGAGAAGGAAAGAGCAGAAGGCATATTGAACTTCTTTGCTGATGCTTTAGATGAAGAAAGTACAGATATTGCCGCTCAAAGCTTTTACTATAATGGAGAAGCCCGCGGATTTTACCAGCATGTGAATATTAATACTTACAAGAGGGTTAGTAATTCAGAAGACAGATGGATAGGGGATATGGCCTGGCTGGCTGTCGCATACAAGCAGTATGAGAAAGCATATGGGATAAAATCAGAATATACAAAAGTGACAGATGCTATTAGCAACCTGCTTGTGACAAACTATAAGAATGTGGATGAGGATTGTGGCTGTATTCAGACAGGCTGGCAGGATGGTGATCAATTGTTTGATAATTCCTGTCATCATGAAGGAAATATAAGCTCTTATGCTGCTTTTATGGCCTGTGGAAAATATGAAACAGCAGCGAAAGTAAAAAAGTGGCTACACAAAAATTTAAACTTTGAAAATCCGCCCCTTGATATTTATACCTGGCAGGTTCTTGCATTTAAAGAAGATGCAGATAGTATTTTAAAGTATCCTGAATTTGACTTTCAGTACCGAAAGAAATTATTTTCAGGTAATGATTCTATCTATGGCATTTATTCATTTGCAAATATCGAAGTATTAAATACCTGGACGGAAGGTATAGGTCACCTTGCCTGCGCCCTTTTTGAAGGCTCTGATGAGCAAAGAGCTAATTTCTATACCAACCAGTTTGATCCTCTTCTGCTTCAATACGATTTATATGGTAAAAATATCAAAACCCTCTCTTATGCTTTTAATAAAACAGGTGATTATCAGTGGATCAACAATACCATCGGTGCGGTTTCTACTGTGGCCTGGTATATTTTTGCTAAAAACAGCTTTAATCCTTTGGATACCTCGTTTCCGGATAGAATAAGAGAATTTAAGTACACTTCCGTTTATAAAATCTATCCAAATCCTGCCACGGAGAAAATCTGGATCGAAGGAGAATCATTTCAAAATAAGGTTACTATATACAACAGTGAGGGAAAACTGATTTTCCAGGCAGATGTTCATGAGAAAAAGAGTGTAATTGAATTTTGTGGGCTTAAAAGTGGTTTGTATTTTATAAAAATTCAGAATCCAATAGATGTGGTTCTGAAGAAATTAATAATACAGTAGAAGAGAGTATATTATTAACTTCCATACTATATTTATAGCAACTTTAACATAAAAATTTTATAAAGAAAATGGCATCAGATAAAGCTTTTTTAGAGTTTATAGTCGATCAGATTGAAAACCAGGGTCAGGTAACTTACAAAAGCATGTTTGGGGAATACGGTGTTTTCTGGGAAAAGAAAATATTTGCCCTGGTTTGCGACAATAAGTTATATATAAAGCCTACAGAGGGTGGCAGAAAATATATAGGAGAAGTAACGGAAGCCCCTCCTTATAAAGGGGCGAAGCCCAGTTTTCTGATTGAAGAAAAAATAGAAAACCGGAAATGGCTAAGTGAGCTGGTCCGTATAACAGTTAAGGAATTACCTGAACCGAGGAAAAAGAAGAAAAAGAAATAAATCAAAATTAAATTCATTTATTTTCAAAGGGATCTTTTAGAGTTCCAACAGCATAGAATCCAGATTTTTTCCGCCATATAACATGGCTTCAGGGTTCTCAATAAACTCCTTTATTTGTTTTAAGAACCCTACAGAATCTCTTCCGTCAACAATACGGTGGTCGTATGAAAGCGCCAGGTACATCATAGGTCTGATAACCACTTGTCCGTCAATTGCAACCGGTCGTTCCAAAATATTATGCATTCCCAGAATAGCTGATTGGGGCGGATTCAGAATAGGGGTGGAAAGCATAGATCCAAAAATCCCTCCATTGGTAATGGTGAAGCTTCCTCCCGACATTTCTTCAATGCTTAACCTGTTTTTACGGGCTTTGTTTGCCAGTTCAATAATTTTATTCTCAATTTCAGCAAGACCCATAACTTCTGTATTGCGCAGAACCGGCACCGTCAAACCTTTATCTGTCTGAACGGCAATTCCAATATCATAATAAGAGGGGGTTACAATATCATCTTTTTCAATCCGGCTGTTTACATTAGGGAATAATTTTAATGCTTCACTGGCTGCTTTTGTGAAAAAGGACATGAAACCGAGTTTTACTCCATGCTTTTCTACGAATTTTACCTGGTATTTTTTCCGGAGCTCCATGATCTTAGTCATATCAGCTTCATTGAATGTAGTAAGCATGGCAGTCTCATTCTTAACAGCCACCAGTCGCTGACTAAGTTTTTTTCTAAGATTACTTAATTCTGTGCGGCTTTCTTCCCTGCTTATTTCAGTTGTTACTGCCTGAGAAAATGAATCCTTTTCCGTCAACCCGCTCATTACTGCTTTCACCTCTTTACTGCTTAATTTCTTAAGGCCTTTTATAATATCTTCCACATTCAGGTTATTTTCTTCCATTATTTTTTTCGCAAGGGGAGTGGATTTAACGGAAGAGGGTTGCTGGTTGCCCAACTTCGCTGAAGCTTCGTTGGAAGAACTGGTTGCTTGTTGCTGGTTGTCCAACTTCGCTGAAGCTTCGTTGGAAGAACTGGTTGCTGGTTGCTTTTTGTCATCAGTCTGTGGACTGTCGTCTGTGGACTGTTGACTGTTGACAGTGGACTCCACACTGGTATCAATTGTACAAACAACCATGCCAACAGGTACAGTTTCCCCCACTTCTTTAAGAATCTCTAATTGCCCACTCTCATCAGCTATCAGCGGCAGGGTTGCTTTTTCTGATTCAATTTCCCCAATTTCCTGGTCTTTTTCCACGAAATCCCCGGAGGCAAAAAACCAGTTTGCAACTTCGACTTCTGAAATAGATTCACCCGGACTTGGTACTTTAATTTCTATCTTCATCTTCTTAGATTGTAGAATTATTTTTTATCAAAATAAAAATGTTGTTTCAGGATGTCTTTCCTGGAACTGCCCACCATACATTGCAGTCCGCAATATACATTCATCAGTTCACAATCACATTGTCTGAAAACTTTGTCGATAATTTCCTTTTGCTGTATCTGATGAATTTTAAGAAGTCCCACTGCCGGACTACCGCTGGGTTGTCTGGTTACCGGAATGATATCAAGATCTTTAAATGCATTCTGAATATAAAACCAGGGGCCCATGTTCTCAGGTTCTTCCTGAACCCACAAAGTAAGCATATTGCTTTTATAATTCTTAATGGCGGACCTTATTTCTTTTTCAGGAAGGGGATGTAATTGTTCCACTCTGATAAGGGCAATATCTTTCACTTTCAGCTCATTTTTTCTTGCGAGTAAGTCATAATACACTTTTCCCGAACACAAAACAACCCTTCTTACTTCATCCAGATCGACATTGTTATCATCAATAATAGGTTTGAAACGATCTTTTTCAAGGTTTTCAATGGTTGAAATACATTCCGGATGACGCAGTAAACTTTTGGGGGTAAATATTATAACAGGAACACGGAAATTTCTTTTAAGCTGCGATCTGAGCAGGTGGAACATGTTTGCAGGCGTGGTAGGATTGACAATCTGCATATTTCCCCTGGCTGCTATACTCAGGAATCGTTCGATTCTTGCACTTGAATGTTCCGGACCCTGCCCTTCGTAACCATGGGGTAAAAGCAGAATCAACCCGTTCATTAATCCCCATTTTTCCTCAGCAGAACTAATATACTGATCAATAATGACCTGGGCTACATTTGAAAAATCACCAAATTGAGCTTCCCAGATGGTAAGTCCGCTGGGTGTATTCAGTGCAAAGCCATATTCAAAACCCAATACCCCGTATTCACTTAAATGGGAATTGTAAATTTCGAAACTTGGCTGTCCATCAAAAAGGTGCTTCAGAGGTATGTATTGTTTATCGGAATCTTCTATAACAACTGCAGCATGCCTGTGTGCAAATGTACCCCTGACACTGTCCTGGCCACTTATCCTTATGGAATGTCCCTCCTTGAGAATACTGGCATAGGCCAGCAATTCTCCCATTGCCCAGTCAATTTTGTTTTCTTTCAGGCTTTTAACCCTATCGCTCAGGAGTTTTACTATCTTTCTGAAATATTTTTCACCTTTCGGAAGAAAATTCATTTTCTCACCCAGCTCCAGGATAGTATCTTTTTTTACCCCGGTATAAGGAATTACTTTAAAATCTTCAGGGCAACCATAGCAGAGATCTTTCCAGTTTTCTTCCAGGAATTGAGGAATAATCACTTTTTCCAGTTTTTTGGCTTCTTCCAGTTTTAATTCCAGGATTTCATCGAAATCTTTTTGAGTCTGTAAAATTTCTTCCCTGGTGTAAATGCCTTCTGCAATTAATTTTTTTGCATAAATATCTCTTGGATTGGGGTGTTTTGAGATTGCATCATATAAAAGGGGTTGGGTAAACCTGGGTTCATCCCCTTCATTATGCCCGTATTTTCTATAAGAAAGGATATCAATAAATACATCAGAATGGAAGGTTTGCCTGTATTCCATCGCGATACCAATGGTATGAACCAGGGCTTCAACATCATCCCCGTTTACATGAAATATGGGTGCTTTTGTAACCTTCCCGATATCGGTACAATAGGTACTGGTTCTGCCTTCCAGGTAATTGGTGGTAAAACCTACCTGATTATTGATCACCAAATGTATGGATCCGCCGGTTTTATAGGCCTCCAGCTCAGACATTTGAATGACTTCATATACAACCCCCTGGGCAGCAATTGCAGCATCACCATGAATGATGACGGGAACCAGTTTATTGATGTCCCTGTTATATTTCTGGTCTATCCTGGCTCTAGCAATTCCCTGGATTATTGGGGTGGCCGCTTCCAGGTGACTTGGATTGGGAACCAGGTTTAAAACAATCTCATCACCATTCAGGGCTTTCACGGTATTACCATAACCCAGATGATATTTAACATCACCCAGAGCAATAGATTCATCGTATTCTTCACCGGTGAATTCTTTAAAAATTCTTTCGTACGGTTTTTGCAAAACATTAGCCAGCACATTAAGTCTCCCACGGTGCGCCATACTTATGGTAAATTCTTTAACCCCAAGTTCTGCGCCGCGATCAATTGCCGATCTCAATGCCGGAATTATTGTTTCAGATCCCTCGATAGAAAATCTTTTCTGACCGGT
>CBDUPM010000219.1:0-5339 GCA_965369105.1 uncultured Bacteroidales bacterium
TAGGGTGAAGCCCATACATCACGTATTCCCTGCAAAATAATTTCCGTGGAATATACATTAAAAAGAGTCAGATTTAATCCTGCACCAGTAAAATCCTTCAAATCCTCCATGTTCGTATCACTTCTTAAAAAAACAGGAATGCTTCCTAATTTTTTATTGAAAACAGACTGGAAACTTTCTTCAAGATCGGTAATAAAGGATTTTTTCAATTCTATTTTCTTTATGGCTGACTGAAAATACGCAAGTTCCTTTAAAACAAACTTTTCAATTTCAGCCTCCGGTTTTCCTTCCGATTTCATACCTGCTGCCTTCTGAAAAATGCCATTGAGGTATTCCCAGTAGGATTTTTCCGATCCGGGCATCTTTTGATTCATATGCTCCCGGAATATTCCAAACGGAACAACAAGTCCGTCCACTACATATTCAGGAAAGATCTGCTTCAGCTGTCCGAGATTTGCAGCTTTGGGACCACATAACTTACCGGAAGATCCGGCAGATACTTCTGTCAGTTTCAGTATCCTGGTTTGTTTAAGGTCCATCCTGTCCACCGGAACACTGATTCTTTGATCCTTTCTGACGTTCTTTTGAAACAATGCCCTCTCGGCAGTACTCATAGCATCTTCCGGTTTTATTATAACGGTTCCTCTGGAGGAAACTGCATAAAAAACGTTTTTCCCATGGTATTTTCTCAGTTCCTCAAGGTTCTGCATGCTTAGAACTGCATTGGGGATTCCCAGGTTCCTGGCAAGCAACTGTATATGAGAAACCGGGTTTCCTTCCGAAACAGATGCAATTCCTGCAACCGGCTTCAAATCGGCAGGAGGCTTCCCAAAAACATATATCTTTTCTTTTTCATAATCAATATTAACCGGATTTCCGGTAATTACAACCAGTTCTCCTTTAGCAATCCCCGGGTTTAACCCTCTGAAAGTTGAAGGACTTTTCAGATCGAGAATTTGATTTTTTACCGGTATAAAAGCATTCATGGCATCCCCAAGATCACTTATGGAGATTCCTGCCTTTAATAAAATACCCGACCGTATCTTCTCATCCATAAAACCTTCTGCCAAAGGTTCAAATCCGGAATATAACTCAATAACATCTTCATAAACGGAAGTAAACATCCCCGTTCCCCATTCTGTAATACTTTTGCAGGCATCAAAAATCCGGATAAGGTCTTCATCAGAGATCGTCTCCAGTTTTAAAACATCAATCCTTTGGCTGAGTTTTTCCCATTCCCAAAACTCGAGGTATCCGCATCCGGTTGCAGCAATCCCCAGGTTATAAATCTGTTGAATGTGTGCCTTCAGGCTTGAAGGCGATGAAACGCTTACTTCATTAAATAATAAGTCCTCAATTATTATGGAGATATCTATTATATCAATCCTGATTTGAGACGAATAATTTTTCAGAACCTGTTGCCTGAGATCCTTGAGCAGGATGGATAATATCCTTATCCTTTCCTCAACCGGAAGGCTTGTTTTAAAATCAGACTGGAATTTCGTAAGAAGGATTTTTATTTCAGAACCCGATGGAAAAGATGAAATCTGTCCGTTCAGCGACTGAATATCAAAAGGCTTATACAGTTCCTTCATATTGCGTATCAGCTGATCCATCTTTACAAGATTCTCAGCCGGCATTTTGTTCTTATGACTCTCCCTGAAAGCTACAACTTTTTGTATATCCGACATTTCCGGCTGACCATGGATCTTTACACGAATATCAAGGAAGGCCGGATAAGAGTCCGATATTATTTTTGAGTCAAGCCGGATATCCTGCTTCAGGTTAGTATCTCCTTTATGGGGAATGTCTTTGGCAGCCTGACGGATCAGAAAATATTTTTCTTCCAAAAGCCTGGCATCCTTCAACAGCCATTGATAAAAAGCAAGTCCCCAGGCTTCTTCATCCTCAGCCTGGTAAGCTCCCCTGTAAAACTGCGCCTTACGTAAAATCCATCCATTATCCACCGCTCTGAGGTATTTTTCCAGCTGGTATTGCTTCAGCCTGGAATTAAAAAACTGCTCATCCCAGAAATCCTCATTAGGGGTAGTGGCTAAAATCTGACCCAGAAAAATATGATTGCTTTTGGCAAGGCTGTATACCTCATCTTTATGTCTTGCCCTCTGAACGCCTCCGGGTTGCGGACATCTTTCCTTTGGCGGGATAATGGAACCATCGGGACAATACCACCTGATTTCTTTATAGGGCCCTCTCTGATCAGCTTTGTATGCCTGAATTCTTTGTTTTAGAACCTCATTAGATACTTCCTGCGCCTGAAGGGAGAAGGAGAATAAGCAAAATAAAACAAAAGCAAATATCCCTGGTTTTTTCATAATTAATCATATTAAACTGACCTGACACAAATTCGGCTTTTACCTGAATTTAAACCTATTAAAAGTCTACCAAAAATCTATCCGGTGAGGTTTTATTTCTTTTTCATTGTTTTACAATTCGGCGACTTCTTAACACTCACATCCGACAATTCAAGAATAAAATCTTCACTCATTATCTGTTCATTGGTAAAACTTCCCTTGTCAAATCCGAGTTTTTTTACATTTAAAACAGCCACCTTGTCTGACATAACACAAACCGATTGCTCCTCACTGGAGGCTTTTCGTATGGCTTTATAATAAAAATCCACAGTAAAATTCATCTGCACCCTGTAATCGTTGTTATTCCTGAATTTTAACTTTAGGATTGTAACTTCACCGGGTTTTGATTTCTTTTTTGTCTGCCACATATATAATACATCCATTCCGTCAACACTTGTAAGCTCTTTGAATTGTTTTTGAGCCATTACATCTATAAAAGAAAAGATAAAAAATACAGACAGAAAAAGTAAAAGCTTATTTTTCATGATAATAATTTTTGAATTAATAATTGATATACTTTGTTTTCTATATATAAAACCTGTTTTTAACTGTATCCAAATTTAAACAGAAGAAATATTCTCAAAATCTGTATCCGGCACTCAAAGAGGGCAAAGGCAGGGTTGGCCAGCTTATAATCAGATTTGCTCCTGCCCTGAAATAAAAACCCTCCTGCTTTTGAAACCTGTACATCAGGGGTATCATAGCCCCGGGAAAATCATAATACCATTCTTTGGATGGATTTTCATCACTGATAAAATGCTCTATCCGGTATATTATGCCCAATCCATATTCAAAATGATGATGGTTTTGGGGCCTTGTTATCCTTGTTAATGTTACAGGTATCGCTATAATAGATTCAAAATCAGGATATAGTCCAATCCGCAGATTTGTTCTTTCTTTCTTTCCAATAATTCTATCATAATTTAGTGAAACAAATCCATTGCTAAAATCGTGCCTGATTATATAGCTTTCCAGGTAAATCCCATTCTTTTTAATATCATTTGAATTTTGTGCAATAAGTCCCAAAAATGAATAAAAAAAGAAAGATAGTATGAGTAATGAAGTTTTCATTTCATGCTTTTAACAGTTTTTAAAATAAACTCTGAAAACCAGTAAATAAATTTCAGCTTTTACCAAATTTATGTAAATAATTCTGATTCGAAATTATATTACCGAAAAAACAGTCTCTGAATTATTTACGGATAATTAAAAAAACCATATAAACCAAAAATCCTGCCAGCATTACAGTTGCTTCCCATCGATCAAGCTTCTTCCTTTCCCCTGAAAACATAGCTGTAAATAAGAATACGGTTGCCACAATCAGGATGAGAATATCGGTATTCAATGCAACATCAAATTTCACAGGAGAAACCAGGCTGCTAATACCTAGAATGAAAAAAATATTGAAAATATTGGAACCGATCACATTCCCAACTGCCAGGTCTCCTTTCTTTTTTATGGCTGCCACAATAGAAGTGGCGAGTTCCGGAAGTGAGGTCCCGATGGAAACGATAGTTAAACTTATCAGTTTATCACTCATATTCAGTTCCCGGGCAATTTTTACTGCATTATTAACCACAAACTGACCTCCGATAACCAGTCCTGCCAGACCAAGAATTATATATATCACAGTTTTTGTCTTACCCATCTCCGCGCTGGATATTAACTCTGTTTTAGCCTCTTTTTTGGAACTGATGAAGATGTATATCATAAAAAGTGTAAAAAACCCAAGCAGAATTATTCCATCCAGTCGCGAAACATCATTTTTTAAGGGGTCTGAAAACAAATCATTTGCCAGAAAAAACAGGACAATGGCTGCCAATAAAGAAAGCGGTATCTCCTTCCATATAGTACTGACATTCACCCTTATGGGGTATATAATTCCTGAAATCCCAAGGATTAAAAGTAAATTAAAGATATTACTTCCCAGGACATTCCCCATAACCATCTCATCGATGTTTTTCACGGACGCCATCACATTTACCACCAGTTCAGGAGCAGAGGTTCCAAAGGCTACCACGGTAAGACCAATAATCAGTTCTGAGATTTTCATTCGTTTGGCAAGAGAAGAAGCGCCCGAAACAAATAAATCTGCACCTTTTATCAGTAACACAAAACCGGCCAGCAAGGCAAATACTATGACTATCATATGTCTGTGTTTAAAATTATTACAGGCAGGGTATTAAATTAATCCCAATCGGCCACACCGGCTGACACAATAAATTTCATTACTTCCGAGGATGGAACGTCAATAGCCTTTACCTGGTTTGCAGGTACAATAAAAAGCTCACCGGAGAAATTATAGGAATGAGGAAAATATACCGCTACTTTATCTTTTTCATCGATAAGAGACAGATCCTCCTCCGTCAGAAAACCCAGTTTCTGAAGATTGGAGGTCATATTTACCTGTACAATTACCGGACGGTTAAATTTCTTTTCTTTGCCTACAAAAACAGAAAACAGATCATTAAAAGCAGAATAAATCACTTTAACCATCGGAGCTCTCTTCAAAATTCTTGCAAACAGATATTTGAAAGGCCGTCCAAGAAATGACTGTCCAAGAAATCCGGTAAGAATTAACAGAACAATAATAATCAATAAACCCAATCCCGGTATATTGATACCGAAATAGGTATCCAGTATCTCTTTCAAAAGCCCGTCGGCAAATGTAAATATGAGGTATAAAATATAAATGGTAACTGCAAGGGGGGCTGTATAGAGCAGGCCCTGTAATAAATAGCTAACTAGTTTTTTCATCATCCGATAATTTAGTTAAACGATATAAATCCGTTCTCCTGTCTTTCATGTTTTTTACACTTCCGCTTTCATGAAGTTCTTTTAATAAACTTAAATCCAGGTCACAAATAAGGGTCATTTCTGTATTCGGGGTTGCTTCCGCTTTTACCGCATTGGAAGGAAAAGCAAAGTCGGAAGGGGTAAAAACAGCAGACTGTGCATACTGAATAT
>CBDUPM010000220.1:0-5282 GCA_965369105.1 uncultured Bacteroidales bacterium
TGCGGACCGGACATCAGAAGCAAAATTCGGTAGATTCTGGCATTTTTTGCGACCGGGTGAGTACCCGGTGAAGATATCTGCACCGGGTTATAAAACATGGCAAGATACACTCACTATAGAGGATAATGCACCCTTGGCAGAACTGAATGTTGCCTTAACCCCGGCTTCTGTTAATAATGATCCGGAATTCAACGTTTTTGCGGATGAGTATCAATTATCACCCATTTATCCAAATCCGCCTCATTCACAAGCCAGTTTTAACCTGATTCTTAAAAGAAATCAAACTGTGGTGGTTTCGGTTTACAATCTTCAGGGTTTAAAATTAATTACTGTTTATAATGAGAATTTGACAAAAGGAATAAAACACGATATAAATTTTAATACTAAAGATTTAACGAACGGTCTTTATTTGATTCAAATCCAGGGTCAGTATTTCAGAACCACTAAAATGATCACTGTCATCAATTAGGAAAAAAATAGAATAGTTTCACACTCCCGAATTCTGATATTAAGCTAAATACCGGGTATTTGCATATTGTCAGGGTATTGTCCTATAATTAACATTATGTTAAATATAAAATATATAAATTAAGGGAAGGTGTTTTTAAGGCCTTCCCTTTTGTATTTTCAGGACCATTGCTCCGGATAAATGAAAATATTACATCCTACATGTCTGAAATTCTGTCCATCACATCTTTATATCTTTCATCATCCACACCGTACAGTTTATAATAAACCCTTTTTAGAACATCCAGTGTTTCTTTTTTGATCATCATGTCTTTACTATTCAGTTCATATGCATTCTCCATCATGGGAATACAGGCTTCGTATTTTTCTGTGGCAATGTCTGTAATTTGTTTCCTGATTTCAGCATCTCTTTCCAAACCGGCCTGATTGAATATATCCTGTCCCTGGAGGAAATAAATGAATCCTATATCATAATAAACATAATACAGAGTCTGATTCAGTTCGGCTGCTTTCTCGTAAGTTGCAAGAGCAGAATCAATCCTGTCATCTCCTTCGGTATTCAGTAATAACCTGCCTTTCCAGTAATATAATTCCCCTTTCACTGGATTTGCCTCAATTGCTGCGTCAATTCGATTTAAACCTTCCTCAATTTTTCCCGCCTTAATATACATATCTACCATATTGGAGATAATAGTTAAGGTATCAGGATATTTTTCGAAAGCCTCTTCCATTGTTTTCAGTGCGCTTAGGGTATCATTCATAGACATATAATCCACTTTGATATTCAGCCATGTGTTGGGTCCGCCATAATCAATATCAGTCAATTCTTTATAATATTTAATGGCTGTTTCATAATCACCCACTTCCCTGGCAATAATACCGGCATACTGAACCATAATGGTGTCAATTTCTCCTTCGAACATATCCAGCTTATTGATGTCCAGAACCCTGGTAAATTGATGCAGTGCATCTTTGTATTTCTCTGAATAATAGTAATTTATACCATTTTGTTTATAATTTGCCTTCAGAGTTTCAAATTCCTTCTTCAGTTTTTCAGTCATCTTACCTTCAGGATCCAGTTCCATACTTTTTACATATGCTTTATATGCTTTATCCAGTGGGTCCTCGGTAACCATCTTGGTTCTTTCCCAGCGTGACAATGCACCATCTGTAAGAATGTAATTTATTCTTTCATATTTATAAATCTTAGCTCCCGGCTCTTTCCCTTCTTCAATACTTATGGGGTCTTTGTAGAAGGTTTTTATTTCAATCAGACTGGAACCTTCTCTCAGGTACTCCAGGTCAATTTCATAAATATCCTGCATTAATTTGCCCCTGTTAAACCAGGTAGCGGACTTCATTTTTTTCTTTTCATGATTAATTGCAGCGTCACTCTTCTCTAATTTCTTGGAAAGTGAGCTGAAATTCAGCAAGATTGCCGGATCCTGGGCATTCAGATTCATCATCCCTGCCAAAACAATCGTAATAACTAATAAGCGTTTCATATTTCTAAGTTTAATGTGTGTGATAAGTAAGCTAATTTAACAGCAGATTCTTTCGTATTCCATTTGCTGTAATATTTCTCATCAAGCGTTTTAATTTGTGCGCTAAAATAAAACATTTATCAAAAAACATCAAATAAGATGCCATTTTAAAAGCTGTAAGTTGGATTTTTATTCCATTTCAGGTTTATCTCCTTCATTATCAGCAGGCTCATCCCCTTGTTCTTTTCCTGATTTTTTGGAATTTCAGGACCTGAACTTTCCTGCCCCTGTTCAGCTTCATCTCCTGAATTTTCAGTTTCCTCCTCGTCAAGTGATGAAGGTACTTTGGCTATGGCAGCAATGGAATCGCCATCTCTTAAGTTAATCAGCCGTACTCCCTGAGTTGCACGCCCCATAACCCTCAAAGTAGATACCGATAACCTGATTGCAATCCCGTTTTTGGTAATAATCATCAGATCATCTTCATCATCCACCGATTTTACACCTATCAAATTGCCTGTCTTATCGGTGATATTAATGGTTTTTACGCCTTTTCCACCCCGGTTGGTAATCCTGTAATCATCAATAGATGAACGCTTTCCATAACCTTTTTCTGATACAACAAGTACATCTTTCTCCTGGTTTTCCATAGAAACCACCCCAACTACATAATCATCTGATTTTCCAAAGCTTACGCCTTTTACCCCTGATGCAGTTCGCCCGATTGCGCGAACCTTTTCTTCATGGAAACGAATAGCTTTTCCGGATTTAACTCCCAGCATGATATCATGGTTGCCATTGGTTAACAGGGCTTCAAGCAGAATGTCTCCGTCTTTGATATTTATGGCATTGATACCGTTTACCCTTGGTCTTGAATATGCTTCCAGAGCAGTTTTCTTGATAATTCCCTTTTTGGTTGCCAGTACGATGTAATTATTATTGATATAATCTTCATCATTTAAATTCTGGACATTCAAAACGGTCATAACCTTATCATCGGGCTCAATATTAATCATATTCTGAATTGCCCGTCCCTTTGATTGCCTTGTCCCTTCAGGGATCTGGTAAACTTTTAACCAAAATACCCTGCCCTTTTGGGTAAAGAACATCATGGTATTGTGCATGGTTGCACTAAACATATTCACCAGGTAGTCCTCATCACGCGTCGTACCTCCTTTAGCACCTTTTCCTCCTCTTCCCTGCGTTCTGAAATCAGCGAGCGGCGTTCTTTTGATGTATCCCAGGCTGGATATGGTGATGACCATGTCCTCATCTGCGTAAAAATCTTCTGGATTAAACTCTTCTGCATTGGGAACAATCTCAGTTCTTCTTTCATCCCCATACTTCTCTTTCATTTCCAGGAGCTCATCCTTAATGATTTTCATTCTCAAGACTTCATCACTCAGGATATTATTATAAAATGCGATCATTTTCAGGAGTTCATCAAACTCTTCTTTGATTTTCTCCCTTTCCAGTCCTGTCAGCTTTTGCAATCTCATTTCCAGGATCGCTTTTGCCTGAAGTTCGGAAAGCTCGAACCGGGTCATTAAGCCAGTTTTTGCCTCATCAACGGTCTTGGATGCACGAATTAACTTAATAACTTCATCGAGGTTATCAAGTGCAATTAAAAGGCCTTCCAGAATATGCGCCCTTTTCTCTGCCTGATCCAGGTCGTATTTTGTACGTCTGACAACCACATCATGCCTGTGATCAACAAAATATTTTACCAGCTGCTTCAGGTTTAGCATCCTGGGTCTGCCTCGTACAAGAGCAATATTGTTTACACTAAAGCTTGTCTGTAATTGAGTGTATTTAAGTAATTGATTCAGAACAACATTTGCCATTGCATCTTTCTTAAGAATTATGACAATTCTCATACCCTTTCTGTCTGATTCATCGTTTACATATGAAATTCCCTCAATCTTTTTCTCATTGACAAGATCAGCGATCTTACGGATTAGTTCCGCTTTGTTTACCAGGTAGGGAATTTCATGTACAACTATTGTTTCCCTTCCGGAGGGTGAAACTTCAATATCAGTCTTTGCACGTACAACCACACGTCCCCTGCCCGTCTCATATGCTTCCTTAACTCCCTGGTAACCGTAAATAATTCCTCCCGTTGGAAAATCAGGTGCCTTGATAATTTCGGTCAGTTCTTCAATGCTGATATCTGAATTATCGATAAAAGCAACAATAGAGTCTATGGTATCCGTTAAGTTGTGTGGAGGCATATTGGTGGCCATACCCACAGCAATTCCGGATGCCCCGTTAATTAGCAAGGTGGGGATTTTCGTGGGCAGAACGGTGGGTTCTTCCAGGGTATCATCAAAATTTAGCTGGAAATCCACAGTATTCTTCTCCAGGTCGGCCATAATTTCTTCCGAAACCTTTTCCAGTTTCGCTTCAGTATAACGCATCGCAGCCGGACTGTCCCCATCGATTGACCCAAAGTTTCCCTGACCGTTCACCAGGGGATACCTGAGTGACCAGGGCTGCGCCATCCTGACCATTGCATCATAAACGGAGGTGTCACCATGTGGGTGATATTTACCCAGCACCTCTCCTACTATCCTTGCTGACTTCTTATAAGTTCTGTTTGAGGCCAATCCCAGATCCTGCATACCGTATAAAACACGGCGATGCACTGGTTTCAATCCATCTCTTACGTCGGGCAATGCCCTGGAAACAATAACTGACATCGAATAATCGATGTAGGCAGATTTCATCTCCTCTTCAATATTAATTTTTAATATCTTTTCTCCTTCAGCCATATATCAAAAAAATTAGTGTAAAAAATTCAAAAAAGTAGTCTGAAATCTCTTAAAAATACAGACTTACGAAAGTAATCATTTCTTATGTTTTACAGGCATTTTAGAGTCATTTTTATCAACATTGAACTGTTTATAATTGCTATTTGTTTTATTGTTATATTTGTAGAGAGATTTTTAATAAAAAAGACACAGAAAACCATATATGGACGCAAAATTTTCACAAAGAATAAAGGATGTATTATCCTACAGTAAAGAAGAAGCTGTTCGCCTGGGAGATAATCATTTAAGTGTTGAGCACCTTTTCCTCGGAATGTTAAGGGATGGAGAAGGTCTTGCCATTGATGTTTTATTAATGATGGGGGCTGAATTGTACGATCTTAAAAAACAAACGGAAGAATTTATTAAAAAGGATGGAATTGAATCTGACATTACCGATATAGAAAATCTACCTCTTCTGAAAAGTACCGAAAGGGTTTTAAAACTGGTTTATCTTGAAGCACGGGCCCTGAAGGATACCATGATTGACACCGGTCACCTGCTTCTGGCTATTTTAAAGGAT
>CBDUPM010000221.1:0-5243 GCA_965369105.1 uncultured Bacteroidales bacterium
GGTCGATTCCGGATCCTTCAGGAAGCTGAATTCTCATCAGGAACTGCGGTTTTTCCGCTTTAGGAAAGAAACTCACCCCCACTTCCCTGAATAAAAAACCTGCTCCTGCTAAAGTGACAATTGCCAGGATAAGAAAAAATCCGCGGTTTGTAATAGCAAAACTCAGTGTCTTTTGATAGGGTCCTTCAATAATACTGTTTATGAGTTTTCTGAAAGGAGTTGTTCGGTTTTTCATTTTCGCTGTCAGAAAACCGGACGCAAGTATAGGAGTAAGCGATAAGGCTATAAATAGTGAGGCCAGTAATGTAAGAATAACCGTAATGGGTAAACTTTGAATGAAATACCCTGCTTTGTCGGGCATGGTTATAATCGGGATAAAGGCCAGCATGGTGGTGAGTGTGGCAGTAACCACCGGCCAGCCCAGTTGCGAAGTAGCCTCTATGGCTGATTGTTTGCCGGGTTTGCCCGATTTTATAAAACGCTCGATGTTTTCTGTAACCACAATAGAGTTGTCAACCAGTAAACCCAGTGCAATGACCAGGGCAGCGATGGAAATTTGCTGCAGTCCGTAACCGTAAATATCGAGCCAGCCCAGACCAATAAATATGGACAGGGGTATTGCAATGATCACCAGTACAGATGCCCGGAAACCCAGGCTCAGAAATACCAGTATCCCCACCAGGACGATTCCTTGCAGGAGGTTTATAAAAAAGCCGTTTACCCTTACATCCACACTTTCGACCTGACTGAAAACGGTGTGCATTTCTATTTCAGATTCCAGTGAAGCTCTGAACTCTTCCAGGACAGGATCTATTTCCTGGTTAATATGGAAGATATTCAAACCCTCTTTTTGCTTCACGGTCAGAAAGATGGCCGGTCTTCCGTTCAATCTGGCCTTGTAATTATGGTCCTGATTGGTAAATTTTACAGTAGCGATATCCTTAATATATATCAGGCTTCCCATATAGGATGCCACGGCCGTATTTTCAATTTCATCCAGGTTTTTGTAACTACCGCTGGTCTTAACATTAAAGCTGTTGTCGTTCAATCTGATCTGACCGCCCGGGATGTTGGCATTGGAACTCCTGATAGCATTGGCAACATCGTCAACCGAAATTCTCATAACTGACATCTTCGGAATATCAAGTGAGATCCTGACCTCTTTTTCCGGGTATGCAAAAACCTCCACCTCCCGGATACCGTTGATTTTCTCCAGCTGGTTTTTTAATCTTTCTGCATTGTCATTCATCCTGTTTAATCCGGCAGTCTCAGACACAAATGCCAGCTGAAGCATGACCACATCAGTGCTCGACCATTTCAATATTCTCAGATCAAAGATGTCCTCCGGAAGATCGCCACGAACCGAATTTACCTGCCTGACGACCTCATCAAATTTATCCTGGGCATCATTTTCAAAAGTAAATTCGACAGCCATTGAAACAATCCCATCTTTTATGGTTGAAGTGATCACTTTGATATCATCCAGCTCATTCACTGCTTTTTCAATGGGATTCAGGATCAACTCTTCCAGATCAGTGGGGTTTCCGCCGGGATAAATAGCTATAACACTTGCTCCCGGAATATCCATGGGAGGATCTTCCGTTCTGGGCATGGTAAGAAAAGAACTGACTCCCATGATCAGGAGAATTATAAAGATCATGAGGGTAAACTGGCTGTTACGTATAGCTATTTCGGGTAATTTCATTTCATTGAATTATTTGATTTTCCCTGGCTTTATCCTGTCTCCGCTTCTTATCCATTGCCTCCCGCTGCTTACCAGGCTGTCCCCTGCTTCTATTCCTTCAGAAACTGCAATTCCCTCTTCAAAAACCTCTTTGATCAGGATAGCTTTTCTTTCCACCCTGTCTCCCGTGATCTTGTAAACAAATCCTTCTTTGCCTGTGGCCCCTGCCAGGACATTTGCCGGTATGATGATCTCTGAACCGGGGTGCGGGAATATTTTCACCTTACCTATCAGTCCGCTGACAAGCTGATCCGGTCTTTTTGATAATCCAACCTCAACTTCATAGGTGCCGCTCAGTGGATTGGAAGCCGTTGCTATTTCAGTTACCATGCCCGGGAATTCCTTTCCGGGAAAAGCATCAAAAACGACCCGTGCCGAGTCTCCCATGTTGATCTTTACAAAGTCTCTGTCGGCCAGATTAAGCCTCAAAACCCAGTCGGCTTCTGTGGATGCAAACATAAATACCGGATAACCGGGAGCAATGATTTCATTTTCCTCCTGTAATTGCTTGAGAATTTTCCCCTTGCCGGGTGAGTGTATTTCTGAGTACTGTTTATTAAATGTGGCGATTTTCACATTCGCCTTTGCAAGTTCCAGGGCTGTCCGCGCATTTTCATACTGCTCCAGGGTGGCCACGCTGTCATTATATAAGTTTTCAGCGCGGCTAAAATCCCTCCTGGCTTTCTCTAAACCCAGCCTGGCCTGGGCTACCCGGGAATCTATTTCAGTAAGGTCGAGCCTGGCCAGCAACTGACCCTTTTCAACGATTTCACCTTCAGAAACATATACTTTATCAATGATCCCCCCGGTCATAAAGGACAGTTTCGACTGTGTTTTAGAGGCCAGCATACCGGGAGAGCTGACGGGCAGGGATACTTTCTTTGTCCCTGCAATATAATAGTCGACCGTGGGTATAGTTTCCGTTTTCCCGGGTTTTTCCTCAGATGTTTTGCATGAAGGATTCATAAATGAAATGAAAGTCATGCTAACCAGGAGGCTAAAAAATTTATTGTACTTCATCATTTTCCATGTTTTTGATAAATGAACTGCCGGCAACAGCTTTTTCAAATTCAGCATATGAAATCATATAATCATATTTTGAAATAATCAGCTCCTGCTCTGCACCTGTCATTGAATTTCTTGCTGCTATAAAATCAAGTTGATTTGCCTGACCCTGTTTATATTTCGAAGAAACCATTTTGAATATTTGTCTTTCTGTTTTTACCCGGCTCTCGGAGCTTAAAAGGCGTTCGTTCAGTTCCAGCAGTTCGTACCAGGCATGGGTCACTTCAAGTTCAATCAAACGGCTGGTTTCTTCCTTTTGAATTTTGAGTTTATCGAGATTGATCTGCGACTGAGTGGATTTATTCCTGTTCTCAAATCCCTTGAAAAGATCCCATGTCAGCACAAAAGAGGCCATCATGAAATCATCTTCATTTGTAAACTGATATTTTTCTCCCTGGTAACCATAATCGATCACTGCAAACAGGTCGGGTACCCTGGACGCTTTGTCCAGTCTGAGCTTATTTTCAGCGGCAGTAATATATGCCTATAGCATTTCCAGTTCCTGCCTGCTGCCCATGGCATTATTTTTAAGGTCAATCAGCGATGCCGGGATTTCTTCCACCCTCGGGACCGATGTTAATATCTCTTCATCAAAGCTGCGGTTCAGTAAAAAATTAAAATAGGACTGCGACACTTTCAGTCCTTTTTCAACCCCTGCATTCTTTTCCTCCAGTTCCTGTAATTCCGCCTGAGAACGGAGAACGATATCTCTGGTTACTTTATCATTTTTAAACAGACTTTGGCTTAGCCTGACATTCTCTTCCAGTATCAACCGGGTTTCGGTCATCAGGGTTCTGATTTCAAGCATTTTCAGATATTCGTAATATGCTTTTTTCACTTCCGCCACAAGGCTGTTTTTATAGTTTTGAAGGTCGGCAAATTCTGCCGTGGACAGATTCTCTTTTATCTTCCTGTTGTAATAGATATCTGTATTCAGGATTGGCTGAATTAGCCGCAATTTTGTTTCATGTTCCGTGGGACGGAAAAAGGGAAAGGATTCATTTTCAATAGTTGGAAAGTCGCTGCTGGCAGTAAGGGCATTTAGGGTTGAATAGACAGGGTTCAGCAGATCCCCTACCGGAAAATCAATCATCCGGCCCCCATCAGCAACTGTATAGCGGGCGTTCAGACTAATATTTGGATAAAAAAGCGATTTCGCCTCTTTGAGGACAGAAACCGACTGCTCCCAGTTTGCATTTTTTTGTTTCAGGGCCAGATTATTTTCCAGTGCAATGCGAATATATTCATCCACCGGATCGTCCTGGGCAAACAGATGCATCGTGAATAAAGAGAGGGATAATATAAAGATTATGTTTTTCATAAAATTTTTACATGAATGCTAATTCTTATTTCTTATTCCGTTCAGCAGTATTTCAAAACTTGTTTTCAATATATTTTCAGGATTTACCTTAAAAACATCGTAGATCTCCCGTTTATTTTCCTGAACAACCAACAAACCCATCATGGTTGACCAGAGGGAGGTTGCCAATTCCAAAGCAGGCAGGTCATTTCTTACAGAGCCATCCTTTATTCCTTTCCCAACCAGGTCGATAAAGGTTTTGAATGGGGAATCGTTGATAATAAAATCCTCCATGCCTGATGAGGTGATATCAATATCCCGGAAGTCAATACTATGAAAAAACAGAAAGAGGTGAAAGAATCCCTGCTCCTCCCTGGCAAATTTGACAAACTCCCATCCCAGGCTGATAATATTCTCCAGGCCATTCTTCGATTCATGGATCATGGCTTTCAGTCTTTCATCGAGCAGACGGGCTCCCCTTTTATTTATTTCGTAATGGATGGCCTCTTTATTTTTGAAATAGAGATAGAGAGTTCCTTTCGCAAACTCAGCTTCAGCAGCAATATCTTCGATGGTAGTATTTTCAAGACCCTTTCTGAAAATCACTTTCTGTGCTGCATCGATAATCAGGTTTCTCCTTTGCTCTTTTTCCCTTTCTTTTCTTTCCTTAATTCCCATGAACGTTATTTATATTATGACCGGCGGTCATTTATCCCTCAAATTTAAATGTTTTTTATTCCAAAGTCAATACCTTAAGACGAATTCCTCTTCTATAATTGAATTAATCCTTATTTTTATATTTCAATCTAAAACCACCCATGATGCTAAAAGACCTAATAAGAAAAAACCGGAGTTACAGGCGTTTTGATGAAAGTAAAAGAATTTCTGAAAATGAAATTTTTGAAATGATAGATGCGGCCAGACTTTCTGCCTCTGCCAGGAACAGTCAGCCCCTTAAATATTATATCTCCCTGGAAGAAAATCTGAATGAAAGGATTTTTTCCACCCTCGCCTGGGCTGGTTATCTGAAAAACTGGGATGGTCCGTCAAAGGGAGAACGACCGGCGGCCTACCTGGTTCAGATGCATGATACAGAGATAACTCCCAATTTTTTCTGTGACGATGGCATAGCCG
>CBDUPM010000222.1:0-5237 GCA_965369105.1 uncultured Bacteroidales bacterium
CTTATCGCCTGGTTCCAGGTAAGCAGAGACTTTTATCTCACCTTCCCCATTTATTTCATAATTCACATAATAATGGGATAAAACATCCGGCAACCAGTAATCCACATCCACGATATAATAACCCTGGCTATTTTGTTCATGATTTATGCCTCTCAATTCTGCATTCTGACCGGCGGTTCTCCATATCTTTTGCCTGTCCGGCATTCCATTTCCAAAGTCATTTTCAATAGGTGCTCTCCAGAAATTGATAGCAAGACCTTCATTCAGGTATTCTATATCACCCTGTTTTACAGAGGATAAAAACCCGGTTTCCCTATTAAATGAAAAGCTGTATTTATCCGTCTCTATTCTTAAAAACTGATCATCCTCCACAACAATCTTTTTACCATCATCCGATGATTTTTCCATTGTAAGAACAGGGGTTGGAATTTGAAACTGATCAAAGGCATAAATATGACCTTCAGGCATTATTTCATTTCCATTGAGCTTAAAGGCGGTGAAATTCAGAAAATATTCCGTACCTGCTATGGGTTTGAAAGGAATTATTCCAAGGGTATAGATCCTGGACTCACCTGGCCCGATATCCGGTTGGACTAACATTCCATCCTGCATGACCTCACCATTCGCTTCAAGTTCCCAGTAAATAGCAAAATCACTCAGATCAATGAAAAAATATTCATTCTTTACCTCAATCTCATCAAAACTGAAGTTTACAGGTTTGAAATGTATATCCTGGTAAACTTTTTTTACTTCCATCAAAGAGGGATGAGGAGTGCGATCGGGGGAAACAAGTCCGTTTAAACAAAAGCTGCCATCACTGGGAGTCCCTTCAGGGCCAAAATCACCTCCATATGCCCAATACTTATTACCCTTTTCATCATATTTAGCCAAACCCTGATCTACCCAGTCCCATATACTGCCCCCCTGCAATTGGTCATACTTTCTTATCAGATCCCAGAAATCCTTTAAATTTCCAACCGAATTGCCCATTGCGTGTGCGTATTCACATTGAATAAGTGGCATCTTATTGAGTCCCTGAGCATATTCAAGCATTTTAGGGATAGGGTAATACATCGGACAGAAAATATCCGTATTCCTTCCCAGTTCAGCTCTTTCATAATGAACCGGTCTGCTTTTATCTGTTCCCTTAATGAGATTATAGGTGGCATTAAAGTTCACCCCATCTCCTGCTTCATTTCCTAAAGACCAGATAATTACGGAAGGATGATTTTTATCCCTGGCAAGCATGCGTAAGGTCCGGTCAAGATGTGATTTTTTAAAAACCGGGTTATTCCCGAGGGTTTTTTCGGGATCGTATCCCATTCCATGACTTTCAATATTGGCTTCATCAATGACATATAAACCGTAAATATCGCAAAGTTGGTACCATCTGGGGTCATTCGGGTAATGACTGGTTCGAACCGTATTGATATTGTTCTGCTTCATCAAGGCAATATCCTTTATCATGGATTCTTCGGAAATTACATGGCCTTCAAACTCATCGTGTTCGTGCCTGTTCACACCCTTTATAAGGATGGGTTTTCCGTTAATCAATAACTGTCCATGTTTTATCTCTGAAGTACGGAAACCAAAATCAGAGCTGTAAACTTCCAGAACATTATCTGAATCATCCTTTAGTTCAAGACTTAATTTATAGAGATTGGGCTTTTCAGCTGACCATTTTTCAGGTGAAGGAACTTTCCCTTCGAACATCATCTCATGGTAACTGGCTTTTTTTATTTTCGCAACTTTCTGCTGGGTCCATATCACTTCATCGCCATCCCACAAGCTGGCTATTATTTTAGCCTTTTTGGTTTTCGGCTCATCGTTTTTAAGATTCAGGTTTATGTTAATGGTTCCGTCGGTATAATAATTCTCCAGACCCGGTATGGCAAAATAGTCAATCATATGCAAGTTGGGGGTGGAATACAGATACACGTCTCTTTCAATTCCGCTTATTCTCCAGAAATCCTGACATTCCAGCCAGGAGCCGTCTGACCAGCGGTATACTTCAACTGCCAACAGGTTTTTACCTGCATTTACAAATTCCGTAATATCAAACTCTGCCGGTGTTTTACTGCCTTGTGAATAACCCACTTTCTGACCATTCACCCAGAGGTAAAACGCAGACTTTACGGCACCAAAATGAATAATTACATTCCGGTTATCCCAGTTCTGAGCTAAGGTAAATTCTCTTTTATAGGATCCAACAGGGTTATAATCCACGGGTACTTCGGGTGGATTTGGGGTAGTAGTCCATTCGTAGGCAATATTCGTGTATATGGGAATTCCGTAAGATTTTAATTCCCAGTTGGATGGCACATCAATTTCATCCCAGTTTTTAACATCATAATCATTTTTATAAAAATCCACCGGCCTTGCCGCAGGCGATTCAGACCAGTTAAACTTCCACTTTCCGTTGAGATTCACAAAATATTGGGATTGTTTTCTATCCGATTTCAGAGCCAGATCCAAATTCTCATAAGGAAAAAGGGTTGCATGCGGAAGTATCCTGTTCACTTCAACGATTTCAGGATTCTGCCATTCTTTTAATTCCTGGGCTAAAACAGTCATTGCGCAAAAGCTAATAATTAAAATATTAAATATCTTTTTCATTACGGGTTTGAGTTAGGGTAAATAACTTTGTGAAGATAATTGATATATCATTGGATTCAAAAACTGATAATCCCATCTCACATATAAAAATATTAAATTAGAAAGGCATGAGAAAGCATTTAAAAATCATGCTTATTTTTCATTGTGTTATGAATAATACCTTCGATATGAGATTGATAACTTTCAGTATCCTTTAGCAATTTTATTTGATTCCTGGCCCGGATTAAATTGTGTTCAGGATATTTAATATTATAATAAACACTCCCATATAAATAATCTGTCAGAAAACGCACTGCCTGCATATAAATCCACATTCCGGGTGCAAGGGATAAGGTTTTTTCTTCTTCCTGAGTTAAAAGATTCCTCAGTGACCGGATAAATCCTTTGGTATAATTTTCAAAAGCTTCCAGGTTGAACAAAATCCCTTCCAGGTCTTTTTCATCCTCCTTAGCTTTATTCGCAAAGGAACGGATTGCATCCCCGTAATCGGAATGAACAATCCCTTTCATGACTGTATCAAGATCAACGATTGCCTTGGGTTTTCCGGAATTATCAAAAAGGATGTTATCTATTTTTGTATCGTTATGGGTAAGCCTGACGGGCAGTTGTCCTGATTTTTGAAATTGGAAAAGCTTCGTATGAATCTCTTCCCGGCTGATTAGAAAATCTATTTCCTCCCTGCATGCATCCCGGTATTTTTTATCTCCATCTTTTAGAATCAGGTGGAAATCCTGTATCCTTTTTTCAAGATTATGAAAATCCGGAATGGTGTCAGAGATAGTCTCCGGATTTAAATCGCTTAATAAGCGGATGAATAAGCCATAAGATGATCCGGCAATTTCAGATAAATCAGAATCTATACTTACAGGTTTTTCATTTTCAATAAAATCCATAAGCCTCCAGTTACTCCCATCCTTCTCCGTACATAAAAATCCCCCTTCTTTTGTCTTTTTGAAAACCGGGAATACCCAATCCAAGCTTTCTGTTTTTAATTTTTCATCCAGGTGCCGGCTAATTATTAAGGAGTTACGCATTAACAGTTCCGGTTCCTTAAAAACAAAGCTGTTAATCTTTTGAAGAATAAACTTATTATCCGGTTTGGTTCTGATAAGGTATGTCAAATGAATATTGCCGTCTCCATACAGGGATGAATCCACGAATTCAAAATCTGTATCAAATTTCTCAAAGACTTTTTTTACATTCATTATCCCCATAGATTTGAAGGATATTGTCCTTCACCAACCAGCTTTTTAATCATTGCCAGAACATGCGGACTGTCCTCTTTATAGGTCACCCCGAACCATTTCTCATCCGTCCGCAGAACTTTAGTCCGGGCAATCCCTTCATCTATCATTCTTTGCACCACAACAGGAAGATATAATTCAGCTTTGGGGTTATTTGCATTTTCCCGGACAAATTCATGAAAATAGCCTTCCAGTTTCTCAAATAATTTTGCTGTAAAACCAAATAAATTCATTGATACAAGGGCATCGGAAGGGATTTCATGATCTTTGCCCTTATCGTCGGTATAAAGAATTTTTTCTCCTTTTTTCAGGATTTTTGTTCTTTCATGAATTTCTGTTAAAAATCCGTCTGAATTCATTTTACAAACCCCTCTGGAAACACTCCCATAATCGCTGAGTGTATTCAGAACCGGATATCCTGCAAGGCAAAATTCTCCTGTTTCATTTTCAGTGTTTGAGATTAAATAGTCACCAATGATCGAGTAGGCAGCCCTTCCATAAAAATCATCGGCATTGATTACGGCAAAGGCTCCTTCGATTTTGTCTTTCGCAACAAAAACCGCATGAGCAGTTCCCCAGGGCTTAATTCTTTCGGATGAGATTACAACTCCTTCAGGAACGGCATTAATACTTTGAATAGCATAATCAATTGAAATATCAGAAGGAAACTTTTTAATATAATCCGAAACAAATTCTTCTTCCATTTTGGGAGATATGACAAAAACGACTTTGCCAAATCCGGCCCGGATTGCATCATAAATTGAGTAATCGGTTATAGTTTCACCTGATGGCCCGAAACTTTCAGTTTGCTTCATACTTCCGTAACGGCTTCCCATGCCCGCTGCAAGTATCAGTAATGTAGGTTTATTCATTGTGCTGGATTATATTTAAAAGGCTATTTATATATTTTATTTTTTTGAAATTAAATTTTAAACGAAACTATAAAAAATTACAGGACAAATAAAAAATCTTTTAAAAAGTATTAATTTACCGATCAATTAAAAAAATAAGGGCTAAATGAAACATCAAAAAATTAACAGAAGAGAATTTATTACCAAATCAGGGATTGCAACCAGTGCTTTGCTTGCTGCGCCTTCATTAGCCAGGGGAAGTGAATTTTTCTCAGGTAAAAAGAAAAAGCTTGCCCTAGTCGGAACAGGAATTCGTGGCACCAGCTTTTGGGGAAAGAGTGTTGTTCAAAAATATTCTGACATTACAGAATTTGTCGGACTGTGTGATATCAATCCGGGGCGACTGGAATACGCTCTGGAATATATGGGTGTGGATTGCCCTGTTTTCACCGAATTTGAAAAAATGCTAAAGACCACAAAACCGGATATGGTTATGGTTACAACTGTTGATTCAAACCATCATGAG
>CBDUPM010000223.1:0-5235 GCA_965369105.1 uncultured Bacteroidales bacterium
TGTAAATGTTCTTTTTCGAAATAAAACTCTCCAATATTTCTGATGATCCCCTTATCCTCCACGGTCAGCTGGAAAAATGAGGTATTATGAAAATCAAGGGCCATCTCAAAGATGTCATCAAACTCTTTTTTATAAGGATGAAGACGGTAAAACCTGTAAAGATCCTGAATATACTGGACAATTACAGTTTTAGTCTGAACACCGGACTGTACAATTTCATCATCTCCGGCCATTTCATTCATGGCTTCCAGTTCCATATTAAAAAACTCAATCATCATGGATCTTTGAACCGCCGGCATATGCTTTACATTCAGACAAAAAGAGTATTTATCGGAATTACATAAAAACCGGGTATTCTGAAGCCCGGAAAGAAAGGTTTTGCTGTCAAATCCGTCTTTCAATCCTTCAAATGACTCATTCAACAGCTTGTTTTCCTTGTAAAAAGGTAAAAACCAGTTGCCGGGCTGACTGAAAAAAGGAAAATTCTTAAGCATTGCAAAGGCCGATAAAAAAACGTCAGATCCCTCCATCTGAAGGTTTGAAAACTCTTCAATTTTATTGTATAAATCAGGGCTGTCCTCAAAGAAATTTTCCCATTCCGGATTTTTATCTTCCAGCATATTCTCCTTAAGAAGTTCATCCATATTCAATTTTTCACCCAGTTTGGATTGGGACTTCATTATTTCCGGAATGATTTCATCCCGTAATTTTTTTGCAATTTTTTCCGTTTCACGGGCCCTTAAAAATTGAATAACTATAATTTCAATGGTTTTATTCCATTTCTTATCTCCATTAAAAGACTTTATCCTTTGTTCTATTTCCGGATACAGATGAATGCGCTTATCATGTATATACAATACCAATAGTATCCCGATAAGAGATCTTTCCCAAACCTGATGCTCATCGTGCTGATAGTATTCAAACAGAAGGTTCAGTTTCTCTATATCAAAATGCCGGATCATGGATAAGGTGATTGCGCTCACAATCAGACTTTTAAAATACCAGGGCAGGTCTTTGCTTTTCCCGGAATCATGGATTATTTTAATCTGCCTTTCTGTCAGTTTATCACTCATCCATAATGAAGTAAACAACTGGTTGGTCAAAACCTGGGTTTTTTGCAAGGAATTTTCTTCACCTGGTAAATTTAATTCTCCTTCCATGAGCTTTTCAACATCCTTTACCAGACTTATTTTCTGCATCCATTTAGCGGTTTCCTCTTCAATTTGTTGAAGTTCGGACCTCGATTTTCTTAAGGTATTGTAATGGGTTAATTGCTTTGATTGTATAATCAACTCTTCTTTTATTTCATCTGCCAGTTCGGTTAATGACTTGACCAAACGAAAGTAAACCATCTCTTTTTCAGGGTCCTCCCCATATTCAAAAGAATATTTTAGAATATTTTTGTAGGTCTCCTGATAATTGGAAAGCTGACTGGTAAAATCAAATTTTTTACTGCTTTCCGCTAAAATTTTTAATATATCAAAAGCTTCGGAAAGATTCTTATCCTTTATGTGATTATGGACGACTTCAAATTCTGATAATATTTCCTTTAAATTCATAACTAGCTTATTAATCCTCAACCAAATTATATATAATTATAATCCTTCATAAGAATTACAAATGCCGGACCAAAGAAGAAATCAGCCAATTTTGTCATAATGAGCCGGCTTTATAAAAATTTAAAAACCGCTGAATTAGCACATATAAAATTAACTTGAATTTGCAGAATATTCAGTTTATCTTGTATGAAATAACAGAATTCGACCTGATAATGGAAACAATTGGTTATAAAAACGGTATTTTTTCCAAGGCTCAGATAAAAGGAATTGAAAACATGCTTGAATGTGACCATTCCGATTCCTTTTTTTGCATCATTTGAAAATATAGTTCGTCTTTATACCAGCTTCCCTCTCTGCTTTAAATTAATAAATATGCAAAAGATTGATTTTTAAGTTATTATCCACTAAACTCATTATCATGAAAACACACAAATCTCTAACATTAGTTTTCTCGACCATCATCCTGTCTTTTACGATAGCATCATGTCAGATTCAGAGCTATGGTGAAGTTGTGGAGCAAGAACGGGAGGTAAGTGAATTTACATCTATCCAAACGAGTAATGGCCTGGATTTATATTTACGCCAGGGAAATGACTATTCTCTCAGGCTGGTTGCCGACGAAGATATTATTGACGACATTAAAACAGAGGTGCAGGGGGAAACTCTTAAAGTTTATATAGAAAACAAATCCGGTTACCGGAAAAAAAGGGAAGTACATATTACCTTCAGGGAACTAAATTCCATAACAGCTTCAGGCGGATCTGATGTGAATGCTAAAACCATAATTGAAGCAAATAACTTCGAAGTTAACCTTAGCGGAGGAAGCGACCTGGATAACCTGATTCTTTCAGCCCATAAATTTACAGGTGATTTCAGTGGAGGTTCTGATGCGAAGATAGATTTTGAGAAAATCGAAATAGTAAAAATTTCTGCATCTGGAGGAAGCGATATTGAAATTGACAATTTAATTGGCGAAGTTGGAGATATTCAGCTCAGGGGAGGATCGGATGCTGAACTTTCAGGAGAATTAAAGGGACTTAAGATTCACGCATCAGGAGGAAGTGATGTAGAAGCATACAATTTGAGTGTTGAAGATTGTACTATCGAATTATCCGGAGCTTCAGATGGTGTAATTGCTGTTACCGGAAGTATTGATATCACTCTCAGCGGGGGAAGTGATTTGTCGGTAAGAGGTAAACCTGAAATTGTGAGGAAGGAAGTATGTAAATCATGCGACCTGGAACTTTATTAGGCAATTTCTGTTGCCCTTCCTGTGATTCTATAAAAAGCTGTTAATAAAATAAAAAGCTATTCTTTTAATAAACTCGCTTTCCAATTCCAGGAAGGAACCTGCTTAATCCTGCCGGGTTTTACCTGGTAATTATTGCAATTACCATATTTATATCTTTATCTGGATTTCGATTGAAAAATTTGCATTCAATCAAAATCCCGGAATTTCTCTCCAATACTCCGGGCTGGAATACCCTTCCTTCTCTGTCAGCAGATAAGCCATTTGTAAACTCGCTAACCCTGATTCCGGACCCACTGATAAGCACTTAAGTCTTTCAGAGTATATAACAAAATTTCACATAGTGTAATTAGTACGTTTAATTCGCTATTAATAATTTTCATTTTTAAGTCTTTAATTTGAAATACTATCTAATATTATTCATATTTAGGTTTTTAAATCAATTATTTTTCATATAATTATGAAATATTTTTACATGTATTCATTGTGTCTGTTTTACACTTTATTGATTTGTGTACGATTTGCAAGAATTAAACCAGCATATTTCCGTTGATTGTGTCCTGTTGGGTTTCAATAAATCTGACCTAAGTGTAGTTTTAATTGACAGGAACACGACCTGGTCAAAAGGTGAAAAACTAAAATCCGGTTTTAGCCTGGTTGGATACCATGTGTATGAAAATGAAGAAATTGAAGCTGCATCAAAGAGAATCCTGTTTGAAATTGGCGGAATTAAAGATGTATCCCTGCATCAGTTTGGTGTATTTGCCAGTCCTTTAAGACTTGAAAAACTTCAGGAAAGCAAGAACAGGGTAATTACCGTTAGTTATTATGGATTAATGAATCCGGATCGAATTTCAAAACAATCATTAAACAAAGGAGTTAGCTGGTTTCCCGTAAAGGATTTAGAAAAAATGGATCTGGTTCTGGACCATGAAAAAATTATTAAATCGGCATTGGACAAACTGAAGGAAGAACTATTTATGAGTCCGGAAATTCTATTTGATCTCTTGCCGGTAAAATTTACTCTGGGCATGGTTCAGGATGTGTACGAGACTATCCTGGGAGTCCAATTCGACAAAAGAAATTTCCGGAAAAAGATTCTACGTATGAAATATCTTGTAGGACTTGATCAAAAGCAATCCAAAGTAAATCATAAACCCGCAAATCTTTACATGTTCAGCAAGGAAGTTTACCAGGCGACAAAAAAAGAATTATTTGATTTTAACATATAACAAATTATGAAAAAATGAATATGAAACTAAATGAAACTCTCAGCTTCAAGGAGAAATTTGGTTATTCGCTGGGAGATGCGGCTGCCAACATTGCCTGGAGACCCTTAATTGCGTTCCTTCCAATTTTTTACACGGATACCTTTGGCCTGCCGGAAGCATCGGTTGCATTATTATTAGTATTAACCCGATCATTCGATGGTATTACGGATGTCATTATGGGCACTATTGCCGATCGCACAAAAACCCGGTGGGGTAAATTCAGGCCCTGGTTATTATGGACGGCCGTTCCCTTTGGTTTGTTTTTGGCTTTAACTTTTTCCACTCCCAATTTTAATATGACAGGAAAATTAATTTGGGCATATACAACCTACATTTTATTAACCCTTGCTTACACTGCCAATAATGTTCCCTATTCTTCACTCACAGGAGTAATGACCGGCAGCGTTACTGAAAGAACCAGTGTAGCATCTTTCAGATTTTTTGGTGCATACCTGGGTGGACTGATCTCACTTGGATTTATACCCATTCTGGTCAAAGTCCTGGGTAAAGGTAACGATAATGCCGGTTACCAGACCACCATGTATCTTCTTGCCGGGGTTCTTACCATATTCTCACTAATTGCATTTAAAACTACAAGGGAACGGGTAAAACCACCCAAATCGCAGGATTCAAGTGTCTGGAAAGACCTGAAAAGTATAGCCAATAACCGTCCCTGGGCAATGCTTTTAGTTCTTGGTTTTCTCTGGGTCACTTATAATTCGATAAGGCAGGGAGCTGCAGCCTATTATTTCAAGTGGTATATCGGAAATGCAACCCTGGTAGGATGGTTCTTCATTGCCGTTATTCTTGCATCAATAGCTTCAACTTTTATTGCACCTTATCTGACCCGGCTCCTTGGGAAAAAACGCCTGTTTATCCTGGTAATGATCATAAGCGCAGGTTTTACTTCCTTCATTTACCTGTTAAAGCCCCAGGATGTAACCATGATATTTGTCCTGGGTACCCTGGCTGAATTAGCGGCAGGAATAATGCCTATCCTGTTTTTTGCCATGTTGGGGGATGCAGCTGATTATGGTGAATATTCTACAAACCGGCGTACCACAGGACTTATTTTTTCAGCAGGTACTTTTGCCATGAAATTCGGAGGCGGAGTTGCCGGCGCAGTAATGATCTGGGTTTTGAAGGCTTATGGTTA
>CBDUPM010000224.1:0-5232 GCA_965369105.1 uncultured Bacteroidales bacterium
CCAGGGAATAGCCGCGACTTTAGATTTCATTTTCATGGTGTTGTCTTCCCTGCCGGACCGGGTCTCTGAAATTCCCTTTGAGAGCTTTTCAGCCAATTCAGTTAAATTAATCTGATCTGCATTTAAAATTCGTACAGAACTCATTTCCCTGTCCTGAACTAACACAGAGATCATTGCATCCACACTTTTTCTCCGGATTATTTTCCCTCTTCTGATATAAGAATTTAATTCGGGGATTTCTTCTTTTAAGGCCCGGGCAACCGCAAGTGTAAAAATATGGGTGAGGGTTATTTTCAGACCTTCTTTCCGCTTTTGGGAAATAAAGTTCTCAAGATCCGTTACATCTATTTCTACAGATCCAAAGATTTTCGAATCAATGGGTTTCCGGTAAACAGAGGCAGATATTTTACGCCAGTCGGTGTTTAGATCAGGTTCATTCATTTTGACCTTGCTTCTAATAGAATTTCAATTACTAAAATTGATGGAATCTCATCGAAACAAAGCCCAGAACCTCCGGTAATGATTCTCTCCAGTAGGTCCAGTTGTGAGCTCCGTCTCTGACCCTGTATTCATGCTTTATTTCTCTTTTTTTCATTTCAATGTGAACAAGGCTGTTTCCTTCATATAAAAAGTCATCATCCCCACAATCAATATACCACCTGACATCATTTTTCTTTGTTTCCGGAATTGTTTTTACCAGTTCAATCACATTATAATTTTTAAAAAACCATTCCACTTCTTTATCGGTGTATTTTACAGGATAATTTTCAAACATTTTTTTTGCGTCGTTTATAGTTAAAGGACCACACCAGGCGCTCAAAGGACATGCTGATCCGAATAATTCAGGATGATGAAGAGCATAAAAGAAACTTCCTCCGCCACCCATCGATAAACCGGCAATTGCACGATATCTTTTTTCCGGCTTTATTCTGTATTCCTTTTCGATGTAAGGCATAAATTCCTCAAAAAAGAAATCTTCATACTGCCATTCTCCCTTTGGATCATTGGTGTATCCCCTTTTTCCGGTATTTGCATCAGGCATCACTATAATCATTGGAGTCGATTTCCCCTCCTTAATGGCCTTATCTGCTATAAAGAGGACCTCTCCAAACTGTACCCAGCCGGTCTGATCATCTCCGGACCCATGAAGCAGGTAAAGAACCGGGTAGGACCTTTCAGAGGATTCATAGTCGGGGGGGAGATAAATCGCATATTTTCTATCCATTTTAAGAATTTCACTTTCCAGGGATAAATTATCAAATACTTTCCCGGATTGAGAAAATCCTGAATGGGCGATAAATAACAGAATTAAACCGGAGAGGATAGAACGTTGGAGAATACGTCCCTGGTTAATGATTTTCATGATAAGGGCTTTTTTTTGATTAAAAAAATTTCAAGATTCTCAAAAATAAGAAAATTGATTTTAAGCCGGGAGGTATTATAAGCATTCTTGAGATTTTTTTTCTGAAAAAAATGGATAATCAGGCGTTTTTTTATCATAAAATTAAGTTAAAATCGTTTGGGCAAGTTATTTAGTATAGTTTATATGAATGTTAATTAGTAATTTGTTCAAGGATTGCGTTCAATTATTTTAATAAGCTAAATGACATGAAAGACAAATGGATTTTTTTTCTCATTTTTCTTTTTTTTCAAACTTCTTGCATTGTAATCTCCCCAACTTCTTATAAATCTGGTTTTAAGGACATAAATTCCTTTTATAAACAGAAATCAACCCCTGTCCTGGAGCCCTATCTCAAGGCTCATTTCCGTTCGGGAGGCCTGGCAATATATACCGACACTCTCTGGAGCTTTAATAATGAAACAGGAGAACTCAAAGGAAATGCAAAATTATACAATGCCCGGAGAGATTTAACAGACCAGGGATATATAGAGATCCAGGTGGATTCGGTTGTATTATTTGAAACCAACCGGAAACTGGATTTGTCCAGGCGCCAATCCCGTATGGCCACTCATACCATTATGACCGTTGTAGATGCAAGTTTTGGAGTATTCTGTGTCGTTGTACCTAAAGCCTGCTGGGGATCCTGTCCAACATTTTATACCGGAGAAGGTGATGATGTTTTCCAGGCTGATGCAGAAGGATTTTCTGAGGCAATTGTTCCTTCAATGGAATACGCAGATGTTGATGCCCTGTATAATTTCCAACCCGAAAATGAATTCTTTACCATAAGAATGAAGAATGAAGCACTCGAAACCCATGTTGTCAGAAATGTAAAGATACTGGCTGTTGAAAAGGATCGTGGACTGGATGTATATCACGGTGCTGACGATAAATTTTATATTTCAGATCCCGCTTCCCTGCAAAAGCTCAAAAAAGCTGAAGCACCGGAAGGAAATATTACAAATCAACTGTCAGGATCTGATAAAATTGAACGATTCAGCACAGCGGATAAAAAAAACATGAAATCCAGGGAAGAAATTTATCTGAAATTTGACCGGGGAAATATCACAGAGGGAGGACTGATATTAAATTTCAGACAAAGCCTGATGACCACTTATCTGATTTACAATGTAATGGGGTATATGGGCAATACAGTAAGTGATTTCCTTGCGGAGGTTGAAAAAAATAATCAAAGCATTCGCAAACATAAATTAATTGATGAGGAATTAGGAGGGATTGATGTATTTCTGATTGAAAATGGAGAGGAGAAATGGATAGGTACCTTTAATGAAACCGGGCCGATTGCCTCCAATCATCAGATAATGCCCCTTTCAAAAATTCCTGAAAATGAGGAAGTACATTTAAAGCTGGTTTTAAATAAGGGCTTGTGGAGGATCGATTATGCAGCTCTGATTAATATAGAAGGTGAAACAGATCCCATTAAACTGGATCCGGAATCGCTTGAATATAAAAATGAAGACAGAAAGGACTTATTGGAATTGTTATCGAATGAAGAATCACAGCTGGTATCCATGCCGGGAGATGAGTTTAAATTGAATTTTAAAATTCCCGAAAGTGAAAATAATTACAGCTTTTTTCTGTATACCAAAGGCTACTACCTGGAATGGATGAGGGAAAGCTGGCTGAAGGATAAAAATCTGGTAAAATTAAATCGTTTATTTACCAAACCGGATAAATTCTTCCGGAAAGAAGCCGGCAATTATTCCAGGTACGAATCAAGAATGGAAGAAATTTTCTGGAGTTCCAGAATTGACACCGATAATTTTGACTATTATGAAAACTAAGCTTACATTGCTTATTCTCATATTCGTTTTAGGAAGTTGCGGATTTAAATATGGCTATCTTCCTGAAATGGATTCATTGAGTGACAGCCCGTACGGGTCCTTTATCCGACTCTCTACAAATTATAATGTCACGGTTGAAGGGGAGTTGCTTTCGGCAATCAGGGATACCCTGGTTATCGCTTCAATTTATAAAAGGGAATTTCATTATATTGATACGGCCGATATTACCGATTTTTATTTACATTTTGGAAAGCCCAAAAAGTACCCATGGCCAAGCGTTCTGTCGCTGAGCCACGGGCTCTGGATGATCTTTACTTTACCAATAAATGCCATTATTACATCCTCATTGTCGGCCCAGGAAAAAAGGGAGCTGAGATTTTATGATATAGATTTTGATAAGCTTTATTTATATTCCAGGTATCCACAGGGTTTGCCGCATAGCTTTAATCCCGGTTCATTTAAACCGGCAAAAAGCATTGAATAGAATTTACAATCCGGGGGAGGCTTGTGCAATTATTCTTCCAGGCGGTCAATAATATTTTTCGGCAAGGATTTATTCGTATCTGCACCTAATTCTTTTATTTTTTCAATACGACCGATAATCGTATCGCCTTTCTTTTTGGATTCAAATAATTTATTCATAGCATCTGAATAATTATCTTTTGCATCATCCAGTTTTTTACCAACTCCAATTAAATCCTCTATAAAGCCATTGAATTTTTCGTACAAAGCACCACTCTGCCGGGCAATTTCCACTACATTTTTCTTTTGCTTATCCTGATTCCAGATGTAATTGATGGTTCTTAAGGTTGCCAGAAGGGTGGACGTGCTTACCATAACGATATTCTTCTTCAGGGCTTTGTCGAACAAAGTGTTATCTTCCCTCTGAGCTGCTGCCAGGGCCGGTTCGATGGGGAAAAACATCAGTACATAATCGGGTGGATTGATCCCGTAAAGTTTATGATAATTTTTATCGCCAAGATCTTTCACATGTTTTCCGATATCAAAAAGGTGCTGCTTCATTGACAGCGCTTTTTCATTTTCATCATCTGAGTTATGAAATCGCTGGTAGGCAACCAGTGAAACCTTTGAGTCAATGATTATCTGCTTATCCTCGGGCAGATTTATAATATAGTCGGGTCTTAAATTATCACCTCTTTCATCTTTTAATGTTTCCTGTTTTCGATAATGGATATCCTTTTCAAGACCGGTTTTTTCAAGTATCATTTCCAGTTGTACTTCTCCCCAGTCGCCTAAAAGTTTTTTATCCCCTTTTAATGCCGATGTAAGTTTATTGGTATCATCATGAACCTGTTGATTGAGCTTTACAATATGCTCCAGTTCCTTTTTCAGCGAAATTCTCTCTCTGGTTTCTTCGGTGTATACCTTATCTACTTTTTCTTCAAACTCCTTAATTTTTTCTCTTAATGGCTTAAGGATTTCCCCGACATTTTTCTCGTTTAGTTCAAGAAATTTTTTACTTTTTTCATCTAATATTTCATTGGAAAGATTTTTAAATTCTGACCTGAACCTTTCCTGGATTTCTTCTATTTCCTTTTTACTTTCCAGGAGTTTTTCCCGGGTGTTTTTTTCTTCAGAAGCAGCCCGGGCAAGCTGAATATTCAATTCGTTAATTTGTTTTTCTTTTTCAGAATTTTCCAGTTTCTCGTCATTGTATATTTCCCTGGGTACATATTTTGTTTCCAGGTCATTTATGCTTTTAATTCCTTTCGAGACATTGTATTGTCTGGCAACGAGCCATCCTATCAATGCACCTGTAACCAATCCGGCAAGTAAAAATAGAATATCCATGAGGGAAATGTATCTTGAAATTATTAATATTTAAAGATACACTTTAAGGCATTATCAAAAAAGAAATATAAAAATTCATTCTTTCTTTTTTTGAAAAATAATATGTAAATTTCCTGAAATAAGCCCCTGCATTTAAGATGAGGGCTATACCTGAAAATTAATAAAATAAAATTAATTTCCCTTGAAAAATACCCCGGCTCAATCGGTTTTAAT
>CBDUPM010000225.1:0-5225 GCA_965369105.1 uncultured Bacteroidales bacterium
CCGCAGGCACTTCCGTCCTGATGAAATCTTGCTTCAACAAAAAATTATTGGAAATAAAAAAACAAACATGCAGATATTATTTATCAAACCCATGCGTATGGACAGTAGGTTAAGGAAATTCCGGTTAAATTTCAGATAAGATACCAAATTTCCTTTTTGTATATCACAAATCAATTCCGTTTGTATCTGAATAACAAAGTTTTGTTTATTTGTATATTTACAATACGTATTCAATAAAAACATAGCATGTACCTGAAAAGATTCAATTTACTACTTCTAATAGTTTATGCTATTTCGCAACTTAGCCTCAATGCCCAAACCAATCTGGAAGAAATCATCAACGACATGATTCTGCCTCATGAAGGAAGGCCCCACGGAGTCCCGGATAGTTTTGACTGGGCAAAAAAACCACGCGTAGGAGCAGAAGCCCCTCCTGAAACATGGGATGCTGCCATTGCCTGGGGACAGTTATATGAATGGATTGATGGGAATCCTGCCAGCAATACACGCGTTCAAATTAAAGATCTGGAGTTACATTATTTAAGTAAAACCGACTTGAAATGGCATACATTGCAGGTTTCGCTTAAAGTTGATGGAGCCGCATATGTGGAAGACTTTGCCGGGGATGTCAATAAACCTGCCGACAAAAGAACTGAAAGTGATGGCTCTGTTTCTGTAACCTGCGGTGAGGGTTATAATTTTCATTTCTGGCCCAGCCAGGGAAGGGTTAAATACCCTAAAAATGAAGTTAAAGGATGTTATGCCACGGTTAAAGCCCGGCTGATTATGGATGATCCTGAAGGAGTGGATGACAGGGAAAGTGCACGTTACGTAATGGGAGTAGGTGGCGACTGGTGGGAATCCTTAACGGCCGTATGGGACAACTGGACGACAAACTGGGATATGGGAATCGGAAGGTTTCGTTTTGTGACATCGGAATGGAAATCATTTAATATGATTACCCTTCCTGCTGATACAGTAAGAAAATATCCGCCTCCCTCTCATCCGGAAATTGGAGTGGGAGAAATTCAAAAGAATGAAGTTTATGGTAAAAATTTTATAATTTATCCCAATCCTGCCACCTCCATGGCAAGAATAAAATTCATTTCACAAGATAAGGGGATCATAAAACTTACAGCCTGGAGTTCTGAGGGAAAATTGATACATTCCATTGCAGATCAGGAATATACTGCAGGAGAGCACATTTTAAACTGGGATTTATCAATGATTCCCAAAGGAATGTATTTTATTAAACTGGAAGGGAATCTCAATTCAGAAAATTCCAGATGTATAGTGGTGAAATAATCAAAAATTAATTCTTGATGGACCTGTAATTTACATTTCTGTCAGCCAGGTGATTCATCATAAATTTAAAATTCTCTTCTGACCTGCCCAGAAATTCCGGGGGATTCACACCCGGGCTTGAAAACCTTCCGGATAATACCAGTTCAGCAGCAGCTGTGCAGGTATAACCGGTAGTCCGGGCCATACTATAGGTATCGGTTTCAGGATTGTATTCATCATAAAGATCATATCGGTATTCTACTTTTTTGTCATTTTCAAGCCCAGATATTTTCACCTGCATGATCGTAAATTCCTTTTCTCCTTTTGCCAGTTTCCACAAAGGAAATAAGAGTTTTGCCGAAACATCCAGGGGACTGACCATCATCCCGTTTACTTCGATTTTTTCGCTTGAAAAATATCCCAGTTCTCTTAAAACTTTCAGGTAATCAATGGTACCGGGGTAACGCAGTGTTTTTTCCACAAGATTCGGAATATGAGGCATGCTTGTAAGGAGTGAACGAAGTCCGTCTGAGTTCCATTCCTCAAGAGTGCCAATCGGGTCAAGATTAACCAGTTCGGCATCGGAAAGAGCAGGTTTTGTAATGATTACACCATTTTCTTTAAAGCGTGCCGGACGGGTATATTCTTCAATCACATCTATAGGCGACCATGAAGCTTTGTATTCCAGTGGCCATTCCCGCTTAGCCGGAAGTCCCCCGACTATGCATTTGTAGGAATCCACCTTCATTTTTGAATCATGATAACCGAGAATAACATTACACATTCCCGGAGCAACTCCGATATCAGTTATTACCGTTACTTTTTTTTCTTTGGCAAGAGCATCCAGTTCCATGAAATCTTCCGGACAAAAGGAAATATCAACCAGGTTCTTTCCGGCTTCAATGCTGCTTTTTATCACACCAAATCCAAAATCCCCCGGCGCTGCCCCAACCACCAGGTCGGAATCGGAAATAATCTTTTTTAGCAAGGCTGAATCAGAAAAATCAGCAGCGACCGTCTTAATGTTGAAATTTTTTTCAAGCTGAGCTAGTTTTTCCTTATCAAGATCTACGGCAGTAACAATATTACCTGACTTTTTCAGGTCTATGGCTATGGCATTTCCCACGAGTCCTGCACCAACAACAGTAATTTTCCCAGGCATAATTAATTTTTATTTATTGTGAAGATAGGGAAAAAGTATAAATATGTGTACCAGGATATTTGTGGTTTCGAAACATAAAACGATTTATTTCAATATTTTATCGAGATAGTTTAATAATTGTTTTGGATAGCTGGAGTATGTGATCATTTATTGTTAACTTTAATTAAACCAGCTAACATGAAAAATACCATAATTTTTATTATTCTTTCAGTTCTGACATTGAGCTGCGAAAAAGAAAAGACAGAAGTGAAAGATTATTCCGGTTTTTTGGCACGGGATTTTTCCTCTTTTTATGGGAACATAGGGAATGATGCTTTTGCCTGGCATCTGGTATTGTTTGAACCATTTCAAAAAATGATACTTATTGAATACCCAACTGAGTCTAGTTTACTTAAGGTTTATGAAACAGCAATTTCCTCTGGCATAATAAGTGAAAACAGTAACAAGTCAATTCTATTATACTTACCGAAAATTGATTTAAGCAATGAGCTTGAATTTAAAGAAATACTTAGTCCGGGCGTAAAAACTCTAGGAGATAAATACTCAGATTTTCATTTTAAATACCATAAGGACAATAATTCTTTTGAAACGAGCAGTTTAGGTAAATTTAATAAACTTGAAATCCTTAAAACAGAAAAATACTATGATGAACTGAGTGATTCCAGTATAAGAATTTGGGTAGCAATGTCAGGTGATTTGTCACCTGTAATTGGCCCAAGTGATTCAATCATTCGAATGACAGAAGGGCTTTTTGTGGCAGATTTCTATACATTCAGACGGTTAAATTCATACTAAGATGACCATATTAATAAAGATTAATCCAAAATATTAAGGATTCACCTTATTTGATATCAATCCCTTACGGTTGCTCCAATAACAATTCCTGCACTCATTATGACAAGGTTCTTAATTATGTATTGACCTTCAAGAGTTAAGGAATATGGAAATATATTAAATACATCATCAGGGAAAAGAAATACAGGTAAAAAAGTTCCAATTAATTGTATAAATAAAATGGCGAGAACTATCCTGAGGAAACTTTTGAATAATAAGCCCAAACCAATAATCACCTCCAGGGTGGCGAGTCCGTATAGAATGACTTTATCGCTCAATAAATCGAAAGTCACCACTCTGATAGTATTTACCGCCAGGTCCTCAGCCGGACTGAATCCTTCAAAATATTTTAAGAATCCAAACCAGAAAAATATGATTCCAATGCTGATTCTTAGCAACCAGATACCATTTTTTGCCATCCAGCCGGTTACAGCTAAATCCATATTATTGAAATTATATGCTTTCATTTTTATGTTTTTTTTACAGGAAGTTAAAGTATATCCTATCCAACAATAAATCAGGATTGATGTTTCTCCTGAATTTGTTAAAAAAGCCTGTGAATAGTGTTTTTAACAACATGGACCTGCTTTTATTCTGAAATAACTTTTTACTATATTGCTTGTTGTTTATAAAAGAAGAATCATGAATCCAATTTTAAAAAAGCTGCAGTTTAAATCGGAGGAATGCATTTTTGTGCTGAATTATCCTCCGGAGTTCCTTTCCATTCTGGATGATATTTCAAATTACACCTCTGTGATGAAAGAGCCGGAATCATTATCAAAAGACTTTGCTTTTGTCCTGATTTTTGTAAAAAGTTCTGAGGAAATAAAGTCTTTTGCCAGGCTTATTAAAGACAAATTACACCCATCCTCCATTATTTGGTTTGCTTACCCGAAAAAATCTTCTAAAAGATATAAAACAAACATTTCCAGGGATATGGGATGGGGTGTCCTGGGCGATTTGTCACTCGAGGGAGTCCGGCAAATAGCCATTGATGAAGACTGGTCAGCTTTGCGGTTCAGGCATATCAGCCAGATCAGGAATTTCAAAAGGGATAAAAAGATGGCTCTTTCTGATGAAGGAAAAAAGAGAACAGGCAATATCCCGGGTTCAGATCATTCTTAATAAAACCGGATATTTTAACGAATTATTTGTCCGAATAAAATCGCATTCATAAAAATCTTATTAGTACCATACCATACACCCCTGAAATTAGGATTGTCTACCAGGTAAATAACTTTTCCCCTGCCCATTCTGTTTACAATTATATAATCTGTCCCTGAAATCCGGTTTACATTTTCCTGGGAACTATAACCGCTTAAAAGGGGTGTTTGACTGTATTTTGCAATGAAAGGAGAAGGATTTCCCGAAACTTTTATGGCTATATCCGAATTTTTAAAGACAGGAATTTTATTTCCCCTGTAACCATAAAAAAGAGGATGGCTAATATCTGCATCAATTTGATAGATGGCTCCTGCTATCCTGTGCAAATCGCCGGCTTTATTACGTTCAGAATATTGAAAAGATTTCGCTTCGTAAGGATTTGCAGCCGGGATTGTTTCTGCATTTATCAATTTGTTTTGGTTCAAAAAATCAAAGCTTTCTCCGAATGATATTAAAACACCCCCGTTTTCAATCCAGGTTTTTAATTGTTGTGTACCCGATCCGGAAAGATTTATCCTTCTCGAAATCAGGATAATTATATTGTAATCAGAAAGATTAACCCGGTCAATCCTGTTTGCATCAAGCAGGGTAGGGGTCATACCAAATCTTTGTTCGAGCAGGTGCCAGGCTTCCCCGGTATAGTAAGAATGTGTTCCTTCGCCCGTAATCAGGGCTATTTCAGATTGATTTAAGGGAATAAATCTATTGGACCCTGGATTAATTCCGCTGCTGCTCAAGCCGGTATTTATCCTGTCAAAATCAATATGGTATGTTTGGCTGT
>CBDUPM010000226.1:0-5217 GCA_965369105.1 uncultured Bacteroidales bacterium
AAAATGACTGGGCTTATAATCGTTTTGTCTGGCATATTGCTGCTCGGAAAACAATTTCCGGATATCATCAAAGGCTTTGAGGTAAGTTACCGGGTTGGACCTGGATGATTTCCCAATAGGATTTTGGTCCACAAATTCAACATTCTTTATTCTATGTAAATCTCCGTTAATATGATCAAATTTCCCTCCTTTATCTCCTGTCCCGTTTAATTTCCGGTTGAGTGCCGGATAAAGAATAGAACTTATTAATGAAGTTTTCCCGCTGCCACTTACCCCGGTGACAACCGTCATAGTGTTAAGGGGAAACCTGACAGTCAGGTTCTTAAGATTGTTTTCCCTCGCTCCGGTAATTTCAATATAATCATTCCATTTCCGACGTCTTTCCGGAAGGGGAATGCGTCTTTTACCGGTAAGATAGTCCCTGGTCAGACCTTTCCCCGATTTTAAAAACCTGGATGTTGGTCCGGAATAGAGTATTTCACCTCCGTGCCTACCTGCACCCGGACCGATATCAATAATGGAATCAGCTGCCCGCATAATCTCTTCATCATGTTCCACCACCACCAGGGTATTTCCGATATCCCGGAGTTCCCTGAGTACTTTTATTAATAGATGCGTGTCTCTGGAATGCAATCCAATGCTCGGTTCATCAAGAATATACAAAGAACCCACCAAACTGCTGCCAAGAGAGGTTGCCAGGTTTATTCGCTGCGATTCCCCTCCCGAGAGTGTCGCTGAAAGGCGGTTCAGACTGAGATAACTGAGACCGACATTCATTAAAAAACTTATACGGCTCCTGATTTCCAGCATCAACCTGCCTGCAATTTTTTGTTCCTTCTCATTTAACTTCAGACTTTCAAAAAAGCCGGAAAGCTTGTCTATCGGTAAATTAACAAGCTCTGAAATTGCCTTTCCACCTACTTTGACATAGCCAGCTTCCTTTTTTAACCGGGTTCCGTTACATTCATAACAGGTAGTCTTTCCCCTGTAGCGCGATAACATGACCCGATATTGGATTTTATACTTGTTTTCTTCCAGCATCCGGAAAAAATCATTCAGCCCTTTAAAATGCTGATTACCGGTCCATAACAGTTTCCTTTGCTCCTCAGTCAGTTCATAAAATGGTTTATGAATGGGGAAATCAAATTGATCCGCACTGTAAATGAGCCTGTCCTTCCATTTTGACATCTTCTCCCCTTTCCAGCATACGATTGCCTCTTCATAAACAGAAAGACTTTTATTTGGAATGACCAGGTCCTCGTCAATGCCTATTACTTTTCCATATCCTTCACAAACCGGGCAGGCTCCAACAGGATTGTTAAAGCTAAAGCTGTGTTCTGAAGGAATTTCGAAGCTTATCCCGTCGAGCTCAAACCGTTCAGAAAACTCCTTATGTTTTTTCTGATCAAAATTGCGTAACCGGCAAATCCCCTTCCCAATATTAAAGGCGGTTTGAACAGAATCGGAATAACGTGATACGGAATCTTCATCATATGCCACCACAATTCTGTCAATAACCAAATTCTGACTGGTCGTTTTGGGTATTTCATCCGGATTTTTGAGGATATCTTCAATATTAACTATTTCGCCATCCATTTCCATCCGTGTAATGCCCTGACGATTGAAAATATCCAGCTGATAAATGATCTCAGACCCCTCACAACATAAGAAAGGAGTCATAATAAGCATTTTTTCACCCTCCTTTTGACTGATAATATAATCAATGACATCACTCACCTTATGTCTTTTCACTTCCTTGCCCGAAACCGGTGAAAAAGTTTTTCCAATCCTGGCAAAAAGCAATTTCATATAATCATATATTTCGGTGCTGGTACCTACAGTGGACCTTGGATTCCGGGTATTTACCTTTTGCTCAATGGCTACTGCGGGAGGAATTCCATGAATATAATCAACCTGGGGCTTATCAATCCTGCCCAGAAACTGCCGGGCATAGGCCGAAAGACTTTCTACATAACGCCTTTGTCCTTCTGCATATAAGGTGTCAAATGCAAGAGATGACTTTCCTGAACCGGATAATCCGGTTACTACAACCATTTCTTCACGAGGTATTTCAAGATCAATATTTTTAAGATTATGAACCCTGGCCCCTTTTATTAAAATCGAATTCCCTGCATTTTTTGTAACCTCTGGCATAAATTTTGAGTATAATTACAATTATTAACTTATTTTAACGGGAAGTAAAAGTAATATTTTTTGTAAAAAGAATTTTTTAATTTATTTTCGCTTCCTGTTCCAATAAAATTAGTTTAACCTTAATAAAGAAAGTACTGCCTATAGAAAAACTTTTACGCTGACAATAATCCAAAAAAGGAGGTTATTTTGAAAGCAATCGTAAAAAGTGATTACGAATTGGTACAAGAATTCGTAAATGGCAGTTCGAACAGTATTGAATTACTGATTAACAGGCACAAAACTAAAGTCTATACCTATATACTTCTCATCGTAAAAAGTGAACAACTGGCCGAGGACATTTTCCAGGATACCTTTATTAAAGTTATCCATTCCCTGAAATCCGGGAAATATAAAGATAACGGACGCTTTTTATCATGGGTGATCCGGATTTCCCACAATCTTGTTATTGACCATTTCAGAAAAGAAAAACAATTAAAAACCTTTTCTGCTGATAATTACGAAAATGACATTTTAAATTCCGTTAAAATGTCCGGCCAAACCATTGAAGATGAGATTATCCATGATCAGATCCGCAACGACATCAGGTCCCTGGTTGATAAGCTACCAGACGATCAGAAAGAAGTTATCCTGTTAAGGCATTACGGGGGGCTAAGTTTTAAGGAGATAGCAGAACAAACCAATGTGAGTATAAATACAGCACTGGGACGAATGCGATATGCACTGATTAATCTTCGAAAACTCATTGAAAAAAATAATATAAGTCTGACTGTAAAATAATTTCTATTCATACAATATTGCAATTCCTTTTGGCGTTAAATGATTGTTTAATTTAAATGGTCAATTGCCTATGGTGAAAAACTCTACTCTTTTCTATTTTTATAATGACTTTAACATAGAAAACGAACTGTATGAAAGTGAGGAACTTACCGAACCTTCAAATCTTTTCCGGGATGAACTTGATAAAATATTTTCATCCATAGAATGGAAACCCAGGGACGAAGTTCTTGAAAAAATTCTGAACGAGATTTCATAATCTCAACTCTCAAAAAACCGTTCTAAGGGGCTTTAGAACGGTTTTTTTTGTTTCCGGAAATTACTTTTTTATAAATAATCCCGTTTGGAACCTTCAGGATGGATAGAAGAAAAATCCCTGGCCTGAAAAGAGCCGGAATCACCCGAAATAATCTGCCTTTGCTTTTTCATTCCCTGAACTCAAATAAAACGGGATAAAAGAAAAATTATAGCTTATTTAATAAAATACCAGGGTCATTATAAAAATAATAAAAAAGGCTAATGGAATCAGGAACAGGGTGTTGATTAAGAGCAGGACTGAGATTTTATACAGAGCCTTTCCCCATTTGATTTTATAAAACTTTAGAATTCCCATATATAAATATGAAGTCAGTATGACTAAAAGGATCCAATTCACCCAACCTGGTAAATCCAGAATTTTTCCGGTTAACACAAAAATACTGAATACGATAAATATAAATGAGAAATAGTAAAAGCTATAAACCAGGTGATAGGAATAGGGGCCTTTTTTAAAGAAAAGCAGTTTCAGAAACAAGGCAAATAAGGGTAAAAGAAAAAATACGGCAAGAGGTATACTGTCGTAAAAGACAGCAAGAATGCCCCTCCCTCTTTGTTCATAAATCCTCAGAACCTGATTATAGATATATCTTCCAATAAAACCCGTTCCTTCCTTGAGACCAATCACCTCCAGTTTTTCTTGCTGGCTGGCATTTATTCTGATCAGGGAATCCAGTTTTCTTTCGTCAAAATCGAAGTCCAGATTTATATCATTTGAAGTTTCGCTTTCAGCTGGATTTGTATTTGATACCTGCAACAAGGAATCGGGCATCATACTTTTTTCAATTCCCCGGCTGAAACTGGCATCAAAATTTGCCTGTTTTTCTTTTGACCCTAAGGAAAAAATAAAGAAAAATACTATCGACACAAATAAATACAACTGAACAGGATGTATGAATTTTAATCTTCGGCCCTCAATATACTCCTGTGTCAGAAATCCCGGTTTGAAGACCAATGGTAAAAAACTTCTGAAAAGGCGGGCATCCACTGAAAAATAATTGTGGATTAAATTATTGAACAATATCCCTACCGTTAGCTTATCCTTCGTCCTTTGTCCACACTCCGGGCAATATTTAAATTCTTCCTTTATTGAACTTTCACAATTGAGACAATGCTTGTCCATAAAATCTTTCTTATTCAGGGAATGTCAAGTATTATTTACAAACCGTGTTCGCCAGCTAAATTAAAACTAATCCTCTGTTTTTCATAAAAAAATGAAACCGCATTAGTTTTTTGTTCCTTTTTCCAGCTTATGAAGTACCTCCCGCAAAACTCTTTTATGCAGTTTGTCTTTATAGCGCTCGACAAATTCATAAACCGGGTCAGGATCAACTTTTGATAACTCGCGAAGAGCCCAGGATAAAGCCTTATTGATCATATCTTCGTGATCTTCAACCACCATCGAACAAATTTCCAGGGTTTGCCGGGCATCCCCTGTTCCTCCCCTCGCCTTCTGATTAAGTGAAACGGTTGCTACCACCGCAATCCGGCGGATCCAAAAGTCAGGGGACAACAGGTATAATTTGACTTTTTCAATATCAATAATGCCTTCCCGCCATGCATATCCCACTATCAATGCTCCAAAATTATCCACTGATACCCAGTTATCCAGGTTATAACTTAAGTCGTCGATTTCCTTTTCAGTTAAAAGAGATAATGTTTTTTTCTCCTTCTCAATAAATTTAAAAGCCAGGTGCTGACATTCAAATATTTCCGTCTTAAACAGTGCTTTTACGAGATGAAGTTTCTCAAGGGGGGGTGAAAGCTTTGGTCTTTTGCTTTAATTCCTTATTAATTAAATTCAGCCCGGGATTATTAACCCCAAGGATTTTCATTTGGGTAGGATAACTGCCCGCAGCAAATTTCTTCCTGCCGGGATCTGATAATTCCTCCAGGCTTGCAAGGATATCATGGATTAATTCTTTCATTTAACTTCAAATAATTGAGCTAAGATAATCTGCAATAATTCGGGCA